>JAYEFL010000074.1:0-16812 GCA_034658635.1 Bacteroidota bacterium
CCTTGGTTTATTATTAGGATCAGTAACCTGAATGGTTCTGCTAAAAGTATTGGAGTATCCTTCAGTATCTATAACTTCAAGAATTACTGAATAATCACGAGGAGTCATAAATTGATGCGTAATGGTTTTTATAGTCCTGAGTTCTGTATCCCAAACGCCATCATTTTCCCAATCCCATCTAACCTGGAGATCTTCAAGATTATCTTCGTTATCACTACTTCCGGAAGCATCAAAGCTAAATACATCCTCAGTTGTTCCGAATTCTGGATTTACTTCAAAATATGCTTCCGGTTTTAGATTAGCAGCCGTAACAATCAACTGTTTGTCGATAGAACTGGTTAATCCGTCAGAATCTCTGACTTGAAGTGTAACAAAATAATTTCCTGGAATCCCATAAACCCATACAGCTGCCTTATTAGTTGAATAGTGAGTATCCCATTCGCCATCTCTCTGAAAGTCCCATCTGACCTCCAGGATTGAAAGAGGGTCTTCAGCATCATAACAACCAGATGCATCAAATGTAAAGAAATCAGTTTGTTTTCCAGTTTCAGGACTAATAGAGAAGGCAGCGATTGGAGCTGATGAGCTTTCGTGGATCACCACTGATTCAGTAGTAATATCAGTAGCGCCATAACTATCTCTTACTTCTAGTTTAATAGTGAAAGTACCAGGCAATAAGAATATATATTTAACAAGCTTACTTGTTGAGAATGGTGTATCCCATACACCATCTCCTTCGTAATCCCATCTGACTTGAAGGCTTGATTGAGAATCCTCCAGATCATTAGAAGCAGATGCATTCAGCTTAAACTCGGTACTGGTAAATCCGGTTGAAGGAGAAATGCTAAGTACTGCAACAGGAGATTCATTTTCAAGTTCACCCGATTCATCGAAAAGTAAAACAGAACCAGGGATCGTACTAAAAACCTGATTTGGCATATCCTTAAATATTGTTGAGCCAGAGAATAATTCTGAAGTGAAATTGTAATTACCTGTCATTTGCCAATTTGGCCATTCAGCTAAAGCATCAACCGACAGTTCAAGGGTCTTTTCTATTTTAGTATCAGATAATCCACAAAAAACCGGTTTGCAAATAGTTTTTAGTACTAGGTTAATAAACCCTGACTCTAAATGATTCCAACCCTCCAATTCAAGGTCTTTTGAAGTACAATTATTATAGTTGATAATATCCCAGGTTCCGTCATTTCCATAATCAGCATTAAAATCTGATTCTACTGACAGGTCAAAACGGCATCTGATTGAGTTGGTTCCAGGCATATGCCACTTAAATATCAGCCAGTCCTGAACTTCAATATCGATTGGAAATCCTTGAATACTTCCTGGGAATAACCGGGTTCGGATTTGGATACTATCTGCTAGTTCGTCTCCATCAGTTGCAAAATATTTCATACTACCACGCATGGTCAGGTTCTGGTTCCATTGAATTCTTGCATCACGGGTAGTTGTTCCGTTTTGCCATTCAGGAGTTAAAAAAAAGTATATCTCTCCATCTGCAACTTCATATATTTCAATGCTGTCAATCGTAACGGTTCCCATAACTAAAGGACCATTCCGCACAAACAACTCAGCATCTTGAATAAGCAGAGTATCTCCTTTTATAGTCACCATCGAATCCAAAGATATCTGGAAGCTTTCTCCAGTAGATCGTAATGTATCTCTAAATGCAAAGAAATCGAATAAATCATTCAGAGGAGCCCGATCTATTTCCAACCCGATCCATCCATTTTGGCTATTCAGACTGATCAGTCTGCCAAAAGTAGAAAAGCTATTGCTGTGATATACAATCAAATCACCCTTAACTGGCAGAGTGGCCTGAGCAAATCTCTCAAAATAGAAAAATGAACCCGACCGTTCAGTAAATTTCCAATTAACTGAATCCAGTATGACGAGTCTATCAGATGCGAGAATCTTCATTTCCCTCCCACTACCTGTCTCAGACTGAGGCTCTATCCGTTCACAAGAAAGATAAATCTGACTACCTGACAGGATGAGTAATAAAAAAAATATATGTCTGATTCTTTTCATCAATCTACATGAATTCGAATTAATCTTATCTGGTTATTCAACAGATTATCAGCGGTTTTGATTTCATTCTTGAGATTATTAAGCTTACCCTTCTCTGCATAAATGAAGTAGTTTGTTTCTTGTAGGTTCACAAACATAACTTTACCATTACCATCTGTCATTTTCCAGGCCTGGAGAGGATTTTCTCTCATAGCCCACTCCTCCTGGCTGTCAAATATGGTCACCAAAACCTCTTCCACAGGATTATTATATTGATCAAGAACAGTTATTTCAAGAGATGGAGGAGTATCTACCTTTATACAGGCAAGCAAATAAGCCATCATTAGTAACAGGCTCAAAATCCTCAAACTACTCAAACTACTCTTTATGACATATTCGATTCTCATTTTCTATTACCTGTTTGTATCCTTTTTTCCAAGAATATAGCTAAAACCAACACTAAATCCTGCAAATCGAATAACATTCCTCGTATCCGGGTCCATAAAAAGCGGATTGTATTGTCCTGCATATTTATTAACAGAAAAACTCTGATCCGAATTTTTATCTATTGGACTAAGTCCGGTCATCAGACTCACTCCGGTATGAATAAGCATACGTTTAGACATTTTTATAATAATACCTGCATCTAATTCTGCTCCTAAGCAAAAAGAAGACAGATCAGATTCCCAATTAGAATCTGAAATAACCTCTCTTATTTCCCTATTTAACTGAGTTTGAACAGCCGAACTCTCAAATTCTTCCCAAAAGCGATATGATAAAATCAGACCAGCATTAGTATACCAGCTAATCCTTTCAGATTTCTGTGTCTTAAAGTATGCTGTAAGCGGCCAATTTATATGGTACAAACTAGTATTGAACTTAACATCTGAGAGGTGAGGATCTTTTTCAAAATATGGATCTAACCTATCCAGCTCAATATGACTTTTATATAGCTGCATTTCAACGCCTGTTCCTATTCCAAATCCAGGTTTCAACCAGTATTTGTAATGTACTCCCACACCACTTGAGAAACTCTGAGCTTGCGCAATTCTATCCTCATCTTTCATCCAAGGAGCTGCGATTTCAGATCCTCCTGAAAGAATACTAATTCCAATTTCCTGCTGACTGTATTCAGGATATAAAATTTGAACTATGCGGAATGCCGAGGCAGTTTCACCATCCCATTTGAAACTTATTTTCACTTCAATCAGTTGCCTATTCTCATATATTACACCGCTGGGAAAAGCGTTTAAAACCACAAATAACCTGACTGGAATTATATATTGATCACCACGATCATGATAAAAACGACCAAAGCGGATTGAAGAGGAGTTGAATGATATAGTAGCCCCTTCTGGAAATAAGTCTTTCAGATATGCGCAATAATTGCGAATACTCATTTCGCGATTAGGCGGAGCTTTTGAAAGATTGTTGACCACTTTTGCATATTGATTAGTAAATAAACCAATAAGCTCCCTGCTGGGGTCAGGCTGCAAGTTTGGTTTAATTCCAGCCAGTTTTCTTTGATAATCTATTAATAAGCTTACAACAGGCTCTTTAAGACCAGACTTAGTAATAACCGTTTGACCACTGACAGTGGCCATCAAAAACATTCCGAAAATCAGCAAAAATAAAAATCGAATTTGGCTCATAGATCGAATATACTCTTATACTCCCATCAAATTACGACAAAAATAGTAAAATGGTCAGTTTTATAAATAGGATAGTTCAGGTAGATATTAACCATAGTACTTGAATAACCCTGTCAGAAGCTGAGATCATTCAGGCTAAACTCCTCAGTCTCAATAAGATTGTTGTTAAGTTCAAGGTTGTGCTTTTGACTAAATATCCTGAATTCACTGGTAAGAGTATTCACAATCATTGTGACCTGGTGTGCCTTAGGAAAGTATTTCTTATGGTAAGGAAAAGCAATTTTCAGATTTTCAAATATTTCCTGGTCCCCAAGGTTCAGCCAGCCAAGTAGGCTTACACCCGGAATTTCTCTTGGGGGTTCTCCATTTATTGCAAGAATAAACCTATTAACAAGCAGCTTAAACTCCTGCTGACCTGAATCATCCTTAAGCACTTCCACCCGACCATAAAAGAATCCGGCTGCTATCTGATTACTTTCTTTGTGCTTACTATCTTCTATTTCTTTTAAAACAATCTCAATTACACTTTGGTGCAAACTGACTATCTGAACAAGAGAATCACACCAGTTTTGATTTAGTATCAAACCTTTATACTCATTTTCAGGAAACTTATTTTCTGCTTTTTTCTTCACCCCAAGAAGTGGATTCAGCGAATACTGGTATAGATTTTCTAAACTCAGCTGGTAATCCTTACCTGGATGAGATTCAAAAAAACCTGTCTTTCTTCTTAGAAAAACTGCTGAATGCAGATTATCTGTGGTCGGATTAATCAGCATCGCAATTTGCCACTTGTCTCTAAAATATGTACGATGAAGTTTGATTAAATCCTCTCTCATTTCGATTTCATCATTACCAGTAGATGTAAACCATCCTAGTAATGCTATTTGGTTATTCTCCCCCACAACTTGATTCATTTCTTCCACCAGATCCTCACTTGCCGTGATTCCAGAATGAAATTCCGGTCGAATACTCACAGAAGAAATAACCTGATCAATCATAACAACAAAATGGCCATGTCCTTTATTGCTTGTGCGATACTGGCGGCCGAAGAAATATCCGCCGAATTCTGCAGGACTTTTTCGAGATATGGCGCCATGAACAATTTGATTCATTGCCTTGATGGCTCTGAAACTTAGATGTACCTCCTGCACTACGCTCTCGGAGCTTTCCGGCACTTTAAATGGATAAAAATCAGATTCTCCTTTTAGTAGCTCACTTTCAAAATCTAATATAATGTCACCGGATTGGGCACCAGGAGCCTGCATCGGTATTTGCATTCCTTTCTTTGATTTACTGCCTTGACTGGTTCTTATCAAAATTACTATCAAGAACACCAGCAAAACGCCACCACCTATCCAAAGAAGAGTATAGTCTTGTTGGCTTTGTATCTCCATTACCTTCCTCTCCATGTCCAGAATATCGGAATCAACTTGCCCAAAAAGTTGATTATTGATAATGTAAATATCCTCGAAATCTAAATGAAGGGTCTCAATTTTCGCAATGGTTCCAGTCTCTGTTGCTTGGTCACGATAATCCAGATAGCTATTTCGATGGGAAGAAAGCACACCTGATAACTGATGATTTAAAAAGTGATGTTGATTTATTAAGGAATCCAGTTTACTACTCCCCAATGCTCTGGATGGTAAATCGGAAAGTCCTGGACTCAAATCCAACATAAGAACATCGTGCTTCAGTCGAATGCCGTTCAGAGAATCTATATGAGATGAAAATTCAGGCAGATAGGTTTCCTCCAATGCCAAACGCTGATCATTAAGATCATTAGATATAGTTTTGACACCCATATTATCAAGCAAAGCTCTGATATGCCTTCTGAAATCCAGGAAATCATTATTATAAGCTTTAATTCTGCGAGAAATGCTCTCGGCTCTGCTTTGGTATGACAGTAATGAATCAGGAGGCATTTGATAAGGTGTCAGCATATCATCCAGAGCTCTTTTCTCAGTGAGGAGCTTTTCAATCTGGCTCATTATGCTGTCTGATTCAATTAGCTTCAGGTGCAATATAGATTTGATTTGAACAATCCTCAGGCTATCCATGCTAATTTGAGAGGATAATTCTGTATCCAGGTGGATAATAGTACGCTGAAAATCCAGAGAGTCAATTAAAACCTTTAAAGACTCAGTTTTGCTATATAAATCATTAATGCAGGAATCAAGCTCTTTGCAGTAGCTTCGTATTTGTTGATCCCTAGCCGGATCAATCTCTTCATTTATCTGGGTTCTTGCTTTCTTCAAACGAGCAGCAGGAATTCTTAAAACCAACCTGGTGCCAGAAGGATAGTCTATCATTCTGGTTTTGGCTGAATAAATATCTTCCTCACTAAAAGCATACTGAAACTTGAATCTAAATTCAATCTGATCAATAGTTTCATTGGCGTAGCTGAAAATCAATGACGCATCATCAGAAAAAAACAGATCATTTTTACCAGTGTCAGTAAAAGTTCTGCAGATTATGTTGGTTCTACCAAGAGTTTCAAAATCGTATTCAGACAAATACAATAAAGGTTTATTGTCAGGCAGTGTAATAATTTGTCCTCTGGCATTTCGCCATTCAACATTCATATTCAACACAATTTCACTATCATCAGGATTTGTTAAAACATCAATTCTAAGGTATCCGGCTTGCTTTTCTTCTGATTGATTATGCCAAATGAACTTGAACTCAGACTCCTGTGTGAAAGCTGATGAAGCTGATAAAACCATCAGCAGAAAAACGACAAATTGTTTTATTCTTATTTGCACTTATTTGTGGTAAAATGGAACCATAAAAATAGGAAAAAATAGCAAAACGATTAATCTAATCTGATTCACCCTGATAAACAATTTGACCTCCTTCATATCCGGCACCCGGGCCTAGCTGTATATGCCAGTCTGACAGACTAATAACACCAGGATCATGATCAATAGTAATTATCGAATGTCCAAGATCTGCCAAACCTCTTATTAGTTTACAGAATCCAAAACGACTTTTTTCATCAAGTCCTCTGGTTGGCTCATCAAAAAGAAATACTTGCTTTGAAAGAACCTTTTGAACAAGTTGTCGGCAGAGCACCAGTCTCTGTTGCTCACCTGTAGAGAGTGTATGGCCTTGCTGACCAAGTTTAAGATACTCCAGGCCAACTTCAGCAATAGTCATTTTCAATAATCTATTATGCTCATTATCTGACAAATACTCCCACACATTACCAAGATCCAATTTCATAAATGATGGCAAATCCAATTTACCAACGAGGTATTGACTAATTTGAGACTGATATCCTGTACCTGCACAATCGGGACATTCCCGACTGGATTCTCCGAGATAATCAAGTGATAATTGCAAGCTCCCTCTTCCCTGACAGGTTTCGCATGCCAGACCTTTTCTCAATGGGTATAATTGACTAGCCTTAATGCCATCACTTATTGCTGCTGATGTATGAGAGAACATATGAAAAACCTGTTTATCCAATTCCAATGCCCGCATTGGTGTTTTGCTCCAGGTCCATCGTCGGCTTGTTGATTCTGGCATAACTATATCAATCCCTTTTGTCCGAAAAGTCACACTTCCTCTGGAAGCATTCAAGTGCAGATCCATTGCAGGAGCTATTATTTCATTAAGCAAAGTTGATTTTCCACTTCCTGATACTCCTGAAATGCTTACCCAGCCCTTTGGTATAAATAATTCAGGAATATTCAGATTTCTATATTTAATGTTCTTAGCAGCCAATAATACCTCATCAGGATTAAAACTCTTTCGAAATTCTGAGCGGTAAATATGGTCATCAGATGTTTCCAGGTCTAATTCTTTCAGATAGCCTTGTCTAACAATTTCTCCACCTGCTGCACCAGCACCCGGCCCTAACTCAAGAAGATAATCAGCAGTTTTGATAAGATCATATTTATGCTCAGTAAAAATAATTGTATTTCCCTGATCACGTAATTTATTAAACACCTTTGAAAGTTTTTTCAGATTATCAGGATGAAGCGATGCGCCGGGTTCATCCAGTACATACAACAGTCCCGTTAATCCAGACTCGAGCTGGCCAGCCAATCTTATGCGCTGGTATTCTCCAGATGAAAGGCTATTAGCGTGCCGGTTCAAAGAGAGGTAACCCAGTCCCAAATCATCAGCCATCTTAAGTACCCTAATAACCTTATCAAAGAGATCATTTTTTGCAATCTCAAGAAATCCAATTAGTTTATTAACTGGCATTTCAAGCCATTCCGGCATATTCTTACCCATCAATTGAAAGCGTAGTCTGTCTGGATGGATTCGTGTTCCATGGCATAACTCACAGGTATTTTCTTCCATGATTTGTTTAAAAGCAACTTGCCTTGTAGTTCCAGCCTTTTTGTAATAATCCTTTGTTATTAGTGGAATAAATCCCTCCCACATACTGACAAAATTGTGAACACCTTTCCTTCCTTTGCGATTATAATGCCAGTTTACCTGATACTGCCTGTCTTCTGTTCCAAACAAAATAATCTGACGATCCTTTTGGGAATATTCAGACCATGTTAAATCAGTAGAAATTCCATTCTCCTCAGCCATAGTATAAAAAGTGGCCATATATTGGCCATCCGGATCGGAAAAGAAAGCTCCTGGCCTGGATCCTCTCATGGCTCCATCTTTTATTGACAATTTTGAATCTGTTATCAGAAGAGCTTCACTAACTCCCAGGACTGAACCAAAGCCCTGGCATTCAGGGCAAGCACCCGCTGAATCTAAAAAAGAAAAGTGTCTGGCCCATAATTGGCATGTATGTCCATCTGCATCAGTTGAGAATCTGGAAAAAAGCAATCTGAATACTGAATTGATTCCTAATAGGGTTCCAACAGTTGAGGTTCTCAGGCCTTTCGTCTGATTATACTGGATTCCGATTGTTGGAAGCAGATTACGCACTTCCTCCACTTCTCCAGGATTACTGCCTCCCATCAAACTTCGTATATATGATGAAAAAATTTGGGAATATTGAAATTTTGAGCGAGCATACAAGGTATCAAACACCAGGCTGGTTTTTCCAGATCCGGAAATCCCGGTTACAGCTATAATTTTTCCTATAGGCAGGCTTATGTCAATATTCTTAAGATTATTGGTTGAAACAGATCTTAACTCCATATTAGAAATACTCTCCTGCCCATCCCATACCTCTGATTCAAGCGATAGCTCAAATTGCTTAGCCTCACGTATAGCCTTCCCCATACTGGTATTTCCCTTAATAAGACCATCCGAAGTGCCTTCAAAAATTATTTGCCCCCCCTTTTCTCCAGCACCCGGACCCAGTTCAACTACCCAATCAGCCAGAGCAACAATATATGGATCATGCTCAACGATTACTATGGTGTTTCCTTGTTCAATTATTTTCTCTAAACCACTGAGTAATATCCTTATATCCTGATAATGCAAACCATTGCTGGGCTCATCCAGCAAATACATAGTATTGCTCAATTTACCTTTAACCAGTTCGGCCACTAACTTAACCCTCTGAGCTTCTCCTCCTGATAAGGTGGATGAACTTTGTCCAAGGTGCAAGTACCCCAAGCCAAGGTCATTTAATAGCGACAGAGAGCGAAATATTTCCGGCCGGTCATTAAAGAAATCACAGGCAGAGCTGACCTCTAAATCCAAAACATCTGCAATACTCAGCCCTTTATACTGAACATCAAGCACTTCCTTAGTAAACCGTCTGCCAAAGCAACTATCGCAATCAGTTTCAGCTTTTCCCAGGAAGCTCATTCCTATCACAATTTTACCAGCTCCCTGGCATTTGGAACACCTGCCACCTTCCACGTTAAAGGAGAAATGGCTTTTAGTAAACCCATTTTCTTTTGATCTGGACTGAGCAGCAAACAGATCCCTTATTTTATCAAAAACTTTAATGTAGGTCAGAGGATTACTTCTGGGACTTTTACCGATGGGGTCCTGATTCACTCTGATAAGTTTAGTAAATGGATTTTGCAAGCGAATCTCGTCGACAATATTCTCAGCAATCTGCCCTGACAACTTGTCGTACAGCACTCCATTCAAAAGGCTGGACTTTCCTGATCCTGATACTCCGCATATAACATTTAGAGCTCCTGTCAGGAATGTTGGGTTGATATTTTTCAGGTTATTCTTTCTAGCCCCTTTTATCTGAATCGGATAGCTTTCTTTCTTTCGGGCAGGCTGCCAGCTAAGCTTTTCCTTATGTGTCAGGAATGACCAGGTCTGGCTTTTTTCAAGCTTCGTCGGGTCTTTTAACAATTGATCCAAATATCCATCCACAACGATCTCGCCTCCATGCCTTCCTGCCCCTTGCCCTATTTCAAGCCAGTAATCAGCTCGTTTAAAACTAAAAAACTTATGGTCAACACAAATAACTGTATTACCTTGACTTTGAACTTGTTTCAGGAGATCTAAAAGATTATTATGATCCTTAGGATGCAGTCCTACTGTAGGTTCGTCAAGAGTATATATCAAACCTGACAGCTCAGGTTGAATCAAGGATGAAAGACGAATTCTCTTCGACTCTCCTGATGAAAGAGATCTGGTTTCACGATTCATCTTCAAATAACCTATACCCAGATTATTCATAGATACCAGCTGATTATGGATTGCATTGCAAAGTTTTTGTTCTCCAATTGTCAATCTCCCCGAGCTCAGATGGGTTAGCATTTTATCTTCTAATTGGATAAGGGATAATGAGGCCCAATCACCAATATCCATTCCTTGCCACGTAAGCTCCAAAGATTGGGGATTTAACCTTTTACCCATACAGGCACCGCATTGTCGTGATTTTGTATACTTCAGGATATTTTTATTCCGATCTCTTTGAAGTATTTCCTCCATAATTGTAAGAATTCCTCTGAAGTAACCTTCTTCACGGGGCTTCGCGGTAATACCGGTCCACTTCATCCTGGATTCAAGGGTATGCTTACCAAAAGGAACCTTAACAGCTTCACTACCGAAATAAATAATATTTTTTTGGGCAGTTGTCAGTTCATCCCAGGGAATGTCTAATGAGAATCCCTCCGCCTCACAAACAACCTGAAGTACATCAATGGTTACTTGAGAATAAATAATATACCCTGTTGGAGTTGTGAGACTTAATGCTCCGTCTCTAACTGTTCTATTGGGCTTAACGATAAAGGTGGAAGGATCTATGTATTCATCTTCTCCAATCCCATGGCAATGCTTACATTCACCTTCAGGCTGATTAAATGAGAAGTGTGATTTATTGATGAAATTTGACCCCTTTTCAGGATGAATTCCAAAACGTGCAAATAGTAATCTTAAATGATCATATATTCCACTCAGGGTTCCAACTGTAGAACGAATTGTATGCGAGAAATGTACCTGATCAAGGGATACAACCGGTGATAGTCCTTTAACGTTCTCAACATTTGGCCTCTTCACGCCTGCAAGGAGAGTTCTGACTTTTGGATTTAATTGCTCCAGATATCTTCTTTTTGCTTCAGCAGCGATAACGCCGTGGACCAATGATGATTTCCCTGACCCAGACACTCCTGTAACAAGGACGTACTTATTTTTTGGGATTTCGACAGATAAATTCCGCAGGTTATTCTCTTGGGCATTGATTACCCGAATAGCATCATCCAAGGATGGTGTTGAGCTTTTCATATCCCCCCTTTAAGCCATTCACCAAGTCATGGCGAACCGACTTAAAATATTTCCTGGAATTTCCTGATTCAGTTGGATTAAATTGATTTATCCTGATTATCAAATCTTCTTTGAGTTGAATTGCTTCATTGATAACTACTTCAAATCCCGACAGATCCATGTCTGGATTTTCATAGATACAACCATAACAATCAGCTATTAGCTCAAATACCAAATAGTCTATGTCTTTCTTTAAATCTTTGCGACTTGCCATTATTCTATTCTTATACAATAATTAAATATATAGAATTTTTCTGACTCCGTCTAAAAAAATCAAAGAATATCACGACTAATAAAAATAAACTGGCTTTAGGCCTTCAGGTGCCTGCTCAAACTCACCTCTGACAAATGCACCTACAATGATCGCTTCAAACAAATCGCATTCGACCTCATACTCATATTGATCGCGTCCTAATCTGTCATACTTTTGATCAAACCGAACACTCACAAAATACTTTTTGCGACCAAATACACCATATTTGTTTCGTTTTCCAATAACTTTACCTGTTCTATGTGTCATATCAGTAGACTTTAAATGATTAACTATTTAAGTAGTACCAAATCTCTAACCACACTTACAAAACAAGAGCTATCTAACTGTGTTACTTACTATTACAATAATTTTACATCCATAGAGATTTCCATTTTGTGGAATATTCATCCTATAATCAGAAAGATTTTTCATGACTGAATTAAGAAAAGAATTATCGTTGTACGGTTTAACCATGATCGCAATCGGATCATGTATTGGTTCAGGAATCTTTCTGACACCAGCCATAATCTCAGGCTACTTGCCTAATCCATGGTTCATTATTTTGGTCTGGGTTATTGGAGGCTTGATTACTTTAACCGGAGCCTTAACTTTTGCGGAGTTGGGTTCTATGTTTCCAAAATCAGGTGGTGTTTACGTATACCTGAGGAAGGCCTACGGTGATTTTGTCGGATTTCTTTACGGATGGGCGTATCTGACCATAGTCAATACGGGTGCAATCGCTGCACTATGTATTGCATTTGCCACATATCTGAGTTTCTTCATTCCATTCACTCAACAACAAATTACTATTGTTGCTGTATGCGCAATAATAGCTGTTACTCTTGTCAACTTATTTCGCGTTAAAATTTCAGAATATTTTTCAAACTTCTTTAGCGGTGTAAAACTAATCGGCATCTTTCTTATTATTCTGGTTGGACTACTTGCGGGCAATACCGGGATGAATGAATGGCAAATTCCACAAGCAGCAGGAAGCATTCCGATTACAATAAACACTTTCGGACTGGCATTGGTTGGTGTATTATGGTCGTTTGGAGGTTGGCAACATACAAGTTTCCTGTCAGGTGAAGCAAAGAATGCCTCCAAAAACATTCCGAAAGCTATGGTATTTGGTGCTATTGTTGTTACTGTAGTATACATTCTGACTAATATGGGTTACCTGATGTTATTACCAATAGATGTAATGTCATCTTCTGACAGCATTGCAGCAGATGCAGTATCTACAGTTGTTTCATTTGGTGGGGGATTAGTAGCTGTATTGATTGCTATTTCCGTTCTGGGTACTGCTGGAATATACACCATGACCTGCCCCAGAATATATTATGCAATGGCCAAAGACGATCTGTTTTTTAAAGGATTAGCCAAAATCCATCCTAAATATCAAACTCCTGTCAATGCCATTCTTGTTCAATCCATCCTGGCAATCATTTTACTTATTCTTTGGGGTACTTTTGAAGACATCATTACCTATGTTGTTTTTACCGACTGGATTTTCTTTGCTTTAACAGCCATTGCCGTCATAAAATTCAGGAAAACACTTCCAAATTTCCACAGACCCGTTAGAACCTTTGGATATCCTGTAACTCCAATAATTTTTATTCTGATAACCAGTGGTTTTGTAATCAACACTTTCATTGAGAAGCCAACACAAGCTTATGCAGGACTAGCACTATTAGTAATTGCTTATCCTGTTTTCCTCTATTTTAAAAGAAAAACTACAAGACAGGCCATATGAAAACAAGCGATATACTTCTTCATTATGGAGAGGATTACACTCAACTTCCGAATTCCTTTTCTGATCCGATCATTCAATCCAGCAATTTTGAATTTTCCTCTGTTAGTGAAATGCATGAGGCATTACAAAATGAAAAGAGTATCCCGGTATACTCGCGCGGTAATAATCCAACCGTTAGATTATTAGAGCATAAGATAGCTGCTCTGGAGAATGCTGAGGAGGCTCTTGCCTTTGCATCAGGAATAGCTGCCATCTCTGCAGCAATTCTGAACTCGGTTCATCAGGGATCTCATATTGTTGCGATTCGTGAGTCTTACAGTTGGGCCAGAGCTTTCTTTGATGAATACTTACCAAAATTTGGAGTATCCACAACATTGGTGGAGGGTTCAAGTATCGATGAGATTGAGAGTGCAATTACGCCGATGACCAAATTGATATATGTTGAAAGTCCTTCATCCTGGTTTTTTAACATCCAGGACTTGAAGGCTATAGCAAAAATTGCTAAAAACAAGGGGATCAGAACTATTTGCGACAACTCATTTTCCAGTCCACTGGGTCAGCGCCCGACTGACTATGGCATTGATCTGGTATTGCATTCAGCCTCTAAATACCTTGGTGGTCACAGTGATATTGTTGGCGGAATCCTTTGTGGTTCCAAAGAGCTTATTGCCGATATTTTCAAGAAAGAGTACATGAATATTGGAGCTATAATGGCTCCTCAAACTGCCTGGCTAATTTCCAGGGGATTGAGAACTCTACAAATCCGTCTGAATCGGGTAAGTCAAAGTCGTGAGACTGTCCAGAATTTCCTGGAAAAGCACACAATGATCGAAAAGGTTATCCATCCGTTTCATTCTGATCATCCCGGACAGGATATTGCAAAGAAACAAATGAGCATGGGAAATGGTTTATTCTCCGTATTTCTTAAAACTAAAGATGAAGCACAGATAGAGAAGTTCTGTAATAACTTGAAGAGTTTCTCCTTAGCAGTTTCATGGGGCGGTCATGAGTCACTCATTTTCCCGGCTCTGGTACTAGGCGTTAAATCAGAGAATGCCAGTTTACCCATTAATATGGTAAGGCTATATGTAGGATTAGATCAGCCTGAAATACTCATCGAAGATTTAAGCCAGGCTCTTGACTCAGCCTTTGCCTTGTCTTGAAATTTCGCTAACAGACAGAGCTGGAGTCTCATCCTTTTTATCCTGTAAAACCATTCGAATAAAATACACACCATCCAGAGAGGTCATTACCCGTACCCACAGTTTCTTTTCATCTTCAACTGGCAGAAAGAAAATAAGCTCACGGGGACGACTTTTTATTATTTCGCCGCCGGCTTTTAATGTTGCACGATAGTAACTCTCCATTATTTCAACAGGAGAAACTCTCTTATCAGTATCACCTTCGTCCTTCACCACTTTGAGTTTCAGGTTCCAATAAGGACCCATTAAAGTTTGACGATAAGACTGCTGATTCTTCACAAACGTAATATTCAAATGGTTGAACTTACTGTATCTGGTTTGGGTGATCAATGTATTTGGCAGGAGATTAAATCTGGGAGGCAGTTCAACTTCAACAACGAAATCGTCATACATTGGGTTTTGAATGCTGTCAAAAACAAGCTTATTCACAAAAACTCTCTCCTCTATTAACTTCAGGCGATAAACTTTGTCGCTTGTTAGAATAACGTTTCCCCACAAATTCCCTCCGGTCTCTCTGGGAATTGCAAAATGAATCATTGAAGTGTCCTTCCAAAACAGAATCCCTCCTGCATCGGTAATCTGTTTAGTCATAAACTCTTCAAAGATGCCTTTTTGTCTAAAAACAGAATCATAAACATAGCTTATCTCCCAATAATGTCCTGTTGACTGCCTGTCCTTATCACCTGACTCATCCTTAACTTTGATGAAATTGAAATAATGGTTTTTTATTATCCTTCCTTCTTTTCCCTTATATCCTTTAAGAATCGGAGGAGTTGGACTAAGGAAATCCTGTGCATTAAGAGTAGTAAATACAGCTAGAAGACAAACTATCAGACCTGTTTTAATTTTCATCCGTTTATATTTAATTCTATTTGTTGGATGTAGCTCACATGACAAAAATAGAGTTTATTTTCGTAATATTTTGGCTTGATTTTCGCCACCGTTTAAAAGATACAGTAAAGGCAAGGGGCGGTCAATGCCTTCGCGGAAGGCAGGTTTCTTATGCCACGGTGTTACTGAAAGAATATTGGCCAGATCCATCCAGTACTGCAAACGTGCAACCGGCAGGTTCCAGGTCATATGCAAGTGATTTGCAGGAGCATAGTGCTTGTATTCCTCCATTGTTGCATATTTAGGTGTTAGAAAAGTATGAGGCCAGTTTGGATCAGATGAATTTGCAACTGCCATTCCCAAAGCTTTGGGCAGTGAAACTGTAACAGCCTCATCCCAGATCATAGAAAACATGCCATTTAAAGAACTGTAGGCTAAACGACCTGCAATTCCACTAATTCCTCCAGGCGACATAAAGGTTACAGAATTCCCCAGACCGGGAAAATAATTCTCATCAGCCCTTGGGAAGCTAATTCCTTTTGTTATTTCTTCTGGCTCTTGACCAGGTAATCCCGCCCAGTTAAAGGAGGCTGAACCACTATTGTTTCCATCTACAAATCCATTCCTGAGCCAAAGTTCATCTCCCGCTGGCTGAATCCCCAGCTTCTTACAAAGCTGCTGAACTTCCCAGGGCTCCCAAACTTTTCTGAAATCCATAAATAATGGAGGATTCCCCCCACTCAGATTGGTATAAACAAGCATAGTTATTAAACCCTGAACATCAGCCTCTGTAGCAAATGGCATAGCTGGTTTTGGTCCGTTGTGATCAAAGGTGGAATTGAAAATTGATTCCATAGCATCTGCAACCGGGAGTGGCAGACCTCTTTTATCAGATCCCCATTCTAATTGCGACATAAACCCGCCTCCTACAGCATCTAAATCTTTCATCAGATCCCTGGTTATCAAATACATCGCTAAGCTCATATTAAAGCGTTCACTATCTTCCCCAGTTGGCAGTTCCACTTTACCAAATCCGGTGTCTATCCAATTTCTTAAGGCCTTCAACTCTTCCGGATCATATGCCTTTTTGGTAAGCATATCAGCCAAAAGTTTCATATCCAACCTCGTGATCTCCAGTCCTAAAGTATTTCTTGTTGGAATTACGTGTTGCAGGGCTGTTTCCATCCCCATTGAATCGTGTCCGAACACAACAACCCGTTTACCCTTCAAGTTTTGATAGCTCACTGCTCCGTACAACCAATCCACAAGATTCGTAAAGGTTTTCTCCGTCATTTCCGGAAACATGCCCTCATCAGGCCAGGTTCCAACGTTAATATGCATAAGCCTTCCGTATTGAGCTACTGCACCACTAACAGCATGAGTGAAAACCACACCCGGTTTGGGGGCTGAATTTCCACAAGTAAAATTCACAGGAGT
>JAYEFL010000075.1:0-44560 GCA_034658635.1 Bacteroidota bacterium
TCAACCTTAAGTTTATTTATATGATTAAAACAACTACCCTATTATCAGCCTTACTGATTCTCTTTTGCATGAGCACAGCGGTACAGGCTCAGCAAAAAAGCCTTAAAGGCAACGGAGAGGTCTTCTATTATGAAGATTTCGATTGGGCCGATCCCGATGACAACAGAGGCTGGTCACTTCCTGAAGGATATAAGTTAATTGACCATGACGACAATGGATACAACTGGATGTGGTATCCTCCGGGAGACAGCATTATTGCCCAATACACTGCTGAGCCTCCTTTTCAGTCTACAAGTAATGAGAATGGCTACCTGCTTTTACCTATAAATTGGTACAACAACTATCTTGATCCTCGTGTGGAAGTAAACAATGACCTGGAATTTCCGGCTTTTGATTGCAGCGCCAGATCTTCAGTGATTTTACGCTTCGAAACTCACTTTATGAGTGGTGGACCCGGGGCCAAAGAGGTATTGGTTTCTAATGATGCCGGAGTACATTGGGCAGCCTTTGACTGTGGATTCGGAACCGGTCACAAAGACAGGCCTAACGATGCTGCTCCCGGACAACCAGTTACTTTTGAGGCAAATATCTCTGAAGTTGCTGCTGGAATGTCAGAAGTAATCATAAGAATCCATTTTGGCGCAACAACTCTATATTTCTGGGCTCTTGATGATTTTTCTCTTTCAGAAGCATTTGACAATGATCTTCAGATTCAGCACTATTCTCTGGAGTGGGCAGATGAAAACGATGAAACTGTTGAGAGTTTTATCCACGATATTCCAAAATCTCAGCTAGGCGGAACCTATACCAATTTCCAATCCAGCGTTCACAATTTTGGAGAAAACGATCAGGATAATGTAACGCTGACTGTTGACATCAAGAAAAATCACGAAACTGTTTATACTGCTTCTGCTTCAAAATCTTGGCTTTCACCATTATTGACAGACACTCTGAATCTTGAAGGTGGATATACTCCAACTGAATTTGGTCATTATTCTTTAGATTACACCTTCACCCAGGACCAGGAAGAACAAAATGATATTGATAATAGCAAGCATCTGTTTTTCAACGTAACTGATAGCGTTTATTCACGTGCCGATGACTCAGCTGAGTTGTCATGGGCCTATGGATTTGAACATTACGGTGGGGAAACCGGAGAAGAAGGCTGGAATATCAATCACTTTGTAGGAATGATATTCCCGATTTATGGAGACTGTGAAGTGAACTCTGTATCATGCTTCATTACAGGAGGTTTAGCAGATGGAAATATCGAATTTTGGTATACTCTATGGTACCTTCCACCAGAAGAAGAAGATCCTGACGGCGAAGGTGCTATCGAATGGATGACAACAGAGATTTTAACTCTTGACTCAACACAATTCAACACCTGGATTACACTCCCATTTGAAAAGGATGGCGAAACCGAATTCCTTTTGGCTGGCGACATTGTTTATGCAGGAATCTCATACAATAATTACAATGATGATCCTTTGGTTAGAAGAGGGAAAAACCTTGCTATCGGACATGATGCAAGCATAAAAGTCAACGATCCAGTTGCTATTGGTCACCATAACGACAGTTGGGTACAGTCTAACTTTGTTAAGCACAGAAACCTGCTGGTAAGACTGAACCTGAATGATCAATCTAATATAGTAGATGGACTTAACCCGATTACGGCGATTGCTTCTTTAGGTCAGAACTATCCGAACCCATTTGCTGGATCAACCACGATTGATTATGAATTAGTTTCCCGCTCAGATGTAACAGTTGAGATAACTGATATCACAGGAAGACAAGTATTACTATTGAATGAAGGATCGAAGCCTGCTGGCAGTCACAATTTAATGATTGATGCCACTAGACTTGAGACTGGAATGTATTTCTACACGGTTAAAGCCGGTCAGTTTACAGAAACCAGACAAATGATTGTTCAATAAATAAGAAACACTTAAGCACAAAAAAATGAAAGGGGCTATTAATAGTCCCTTTTATTTTTGTTCTTATGTCTTTCCGCTCGCTTAGGCGCCTTGGAGGTTTTTAACTCCACAGAAACCTTAACAGAGCCCCATTGGAGGTCGTTGAAAGAAGTAATAATCTCTCTTTCAAAGCGTTCGTCCACTTCAAAAAACGTAAACTTCTTCATCATTTCGATTTGTCCGATCTCAATGTTATTCTTCTTGGTTCTTTCATTAATCAAACCAATCAGTTTACCTGGAGTCAGATTATTCTTCGTTCCAAGATTAACAAAGAACCTTGAAAAGGCAACAGTCGGTTTGTTTCGACCACCCCTTTTATCAGAACGATCCTGACGAAGAGTTCTGTCGCGCTTTTCTCCCCGTCTGCGGGTATCATGCCTCTCATGCAAATTACCTACCCTGTTCAGATTCAGATTGACATTAAGATCCGGAGCATTCTCATAATAGGCCAAAAAACGATTAAATTCCACCGAAACAAAGCGCTTTATCAATTCATCTCGTTCTAACCAACTGAGTTTTTTTAATATCACAGGCAAGAAATCTTCTATACGATCCACATTGACCTCTACTTTCTCTACTCTGTCAATTAGATTATATAATTGTTTTTCGCATATCTGCCTCCCATTAGGAACAGGTTTTCGCTCAAAGGTTTTTCGTGTCAGTCTCTCGAGGTGTTTTATCTTACCAGGTTCACGGGAATGAATGATCGAAACCGATGTACCTTTTTTTCCAGCCCTCCCTGTTCGTCCGCTCCGGTGAATATAAGCTTCTAATTCATCCGGAAGATTAAAATTAATCACATGGCTCAGATCATTCACATCCAAGCCTCTGGCAGCAACATCAGTGGCAACCAGAATCTGCAGATGTTTCTGGCGAAACCTGTTCATTACAAAATCTCGTTGAGCCTGGGAGAGATCGCCGTGGAGAGTATCAGCATTATAGCCATCACCCATAAGTTTATCAGCAACATCTTTGGTTTCAGCACGGGTTCTGCAAAAAACAATCGCATAAATCTGTGGGTTAAGATCAACCACCCTCTTAAGTGCCGAATAACGATCTCTTGAATTAACCACATAATATTCATGAGTCACATTTTCAGCTCCTGCATTTTTTTTCCCAACTGCAATTTCCTTTGGATTATTCATGAATTTTGCAACCATTCCTTTAATTGCAGAAGGCATGGTAGCAGAAAACATCAATGTTTGCTTTTCAGCAGGGGTATCAGATAAGATCGCATCAAGATCGTCCTTAAAGCCCATTGAAAGCATCTCATCAGCCTCATCAAGCACCAACCATTTAATGGAATTCACCTTTAGGATTCTTCTGTTTATCAGATCAAGTGTACGACCAGGAGTACCAACAACTACCTGAACACCCCTTCTGAGATCAGATATCTGAGGCTGAATACTTGCACCTCCATAAACAGGAACGACTCTGAAACCAGGAATATCTTTTGCATAGGTTTTCAGATCACTGCTTATTTGCATACATAACTCCCTGGTTGGAGATAAGATAAGAGCCTGAATTCCTTGAGCCTTGGAATCAACTTGATTAATTATAGGAAGACCAAAACCAGCTGTTTTTCCTGTGCCAGTCTGAGCCATAGCAATCAGGTCATTTTTTGAGTCAAGTAAAAATGGGATAGTTTCTGCCTGAATTTCTGTAGGCGTCTCAAAACCTAAGGATGAAATAGCTTTTAGTATTTCAGGGCGAAGGCCAAAATCTTGGAATGAACTCATTTAAATATATTTGGAGGCGCAAAGGTACAGTTTATTTTTCGGAATACTTCAATACGCTTCTGCTACAACAAAAGTACTGCCGGTAACCAAAATCAGATCATCGGCAGAAGCGGTCTCACGTGCTGTTGTTATAGCTTCTTTTACATCCTCAACAATACTTCCTTTCAGCCCATAAAACCCAGCTTTGGCAGCAAGTACTTTTGCATCTAAAGCTCTTGGAATACTCGCCTGGGTAAAGTAGTAATAGCCATCAGCAGGTAACATTTGCAAGACTTTATCAATGGCCTTATCATTGACTGCTCCAATTACAACAAGCAATTTAGCATGCCGGGTTTCCTCGAGCTGATACAGGATATTCCGGATCCCATCCTCATTATGTGCAGTATCATAAACCAACAAAGGCTTCCGTTCGATTATCTCCCATCTACCATTCAGTCCTGTCAATTCTTTGGTTTTGGAAAGACCCTCATACACCGCAATTTCCGGTATTGTCCACTGGTTGAGCCTTAAAACTTCAATTGTTTCTAAGACCACCGGTAGATTTCTTCGCTGAACGATGCCAGATAAATCACTACACAATTCTGGAAAAACAGTTCTTTTCCCTCTTTTAACATGAAAAAAGTGTCTGCCATCTGGAGTCAGAACTGAACATGGAACCTGAAAAAACTGATTTGCATCAAACAGAGTGGCTGTCATTTCATGTGCCTGGTTTTTGAAAATTGCTGCAAGCTCAGGGCGACGCTCTCCCATAACAACAGGGATACCATATTTTATAATTCCGGCTTTTTCGCCCGCAATTTCAAGCAGTGTATTTCCAAGAAAATCGGTATGATCTTTCCCAATATTGGTTATTACAGATACTTCAGGATTAATAATGTTTGTAGAATCCAGCCTTCCCCCCATCCCAACCTCAATCACAGCTAACTCAACTTCCTCTTTGGCGAAATAATCAAAAGCCAGTGCCACAGTCATTTCAAAGAATGAGGGTTGCATTTCTTCAAAAATCTTCTGATGCTCCTCAACCCAGGCTACAACCTCCCTTTTCTCAATCATCTTCCCGTCAATCCGTATTCTTTCCCTAAAATCCAATAGATGAGGAGAGGTATATAAGCCCGTTTTGTACCCGGCTTTTGAAAGGATTGCAGCAAGCATATGAGAAACCGATCCCTTTCCATTGGTGCCAGCAACGTGAATAGTTTTAAATTTTTTGTGAGGATGCCCAAAATATTCATCAAGCTTAACAGTAGTATCCAGATTTGCCTTGTAAGCAGCCTTGCCCATCCTTTGATACATTGGCAGCTGAGAAAACAACCATTCAAGAGTCTTTTCGTACTTATTCATCACGTTTATCAAATTATTACCCAAAGTTAAGCAAACTGACGATCCCTAGTCCTTATCAATCGTCCAATTTTACTATCTTTAAAAAGAACCAATATATTAAGAATGGTCAATCTAAAAAAGATTTTTGTTCTTGACACCAATGTGCTTTTGCATGACCATAAGTGCATTTACCAGTTTGAGGAGAATGATATTATTCTGCCAATTACTGTACTTGAAGAGTTAGATAAGTTTAAAAGAGGAAATGATCTGATCAATTTTCAGGCAAGAGAGTTTGTCAGAGAACTGGATGTTCTCACCGGTGAGCTCTTGTTTACTGAAGGAATATCTCTTGGATTAGGTCTGGGGCGGCTATATGTTGAAACAGGAAAACCATTTTCAAGGGAGATGGAAGAGTCTTTTTATGAAAAGATCCCGGATCATCGGATACTGGCTATTGCTGACTATGCAAGGAATAAAAACCCCGACAAACAAGTTATTTTGGTTACCAAAGATGTTAATCTGCGAATTAAGGCCAAGGCCATCGGACTTACTGCTCAGGACTACAAAGCCGGACAGGTAACAAATATTGACTATTTATACGAGGGCATCCCTATGATTGAACATCTTTCTGATGAAGCCATAGGTAAACTTTATAATACTATGGATGGGGTGGCTCTCGAGGAATTTGATCTTGGCTTCGAACCAAAGGCCAATCAATATATGATCCTTAGGGGAAACAAATCTTCAGCCCTGGCCATTTTTGATATCAGAACCAGCTCTGTACACGTTGTTCAAAAGCAGAAGTGCTATGGTATTGACCCCCGCAATGCTGAACAGGCTTTATCGCTTGACGCATTGCTTCGTCCTGATGTTCAGCTTGTTAGCCTAACAGGGAAAGCCGGTACAGGAAAAACCTTACTGGCACTGGCTGCCGCTTTGCAGCAGAGGCGAGACTATCATCAGATTTTTCTTGCCAGACCGATTGTCCCACTCGGCAACAGAGACATTGGGTATCTGCCAGGGGATGCCCATGATAAAATCGAGCCCTACATGCAGCCTCTGTATGATAACTTATCAGTTATTCGTCATCAGTTCGATCAGCGGTCAAAAGAATTTCAAAAAATTGATCAGCTTATGCAGGAGGAAAAATTGATTATTACCCCATTAGCCTACATTCGAGGCAGAAGCCTGGGAAAAGTCTACTTTATAGTTGACGAGGCACAGAATCTGACTCCTCATGAAGTTAAAACGATAATTACACGGGCGGGAGAGGGAACCAAGATTATCTTTACCGGAGATGTTCATCAGATCGACTCCCCTTATCTGGATACTAAATCAAACGGTTTGTCATACCTAACGGATAAAATGAAAGGTCAGGCAGTTTTCGCCCATGTAAACCTGATTCATGGAGAAAGAAGCCAGTTGGCTGAATTGGCGAGTAATCTGCTCTAAAAAAAAATCCCGATCTTTGCGTCCATGCTAAAAGGGAAGAATAAAAAAGTAACTTTCCATACTCTGGGATGTAAATTAAACTTTTCAGAATCTTCTGAGATAGGTCGACAATTAGAGAGCGAGGGATATCAACGAGTGCCCTTTGGAGAAGAGGCAGATATTTCTGTTATCCATACTTGTTCTGTGACAGGATCTGCTGACAGGAAAACCCGACAGGCACTTCGTAAAGCTAATAAGATTTCACCTAATGGAATTACTGTTGCTATGGGTTGTTATGCCCAGTTAAAATCAGATGATGCAGGAGCTTTTAAAGATGTTGACCTCATACTGGGCACAAACGAGAAATTCAATCTGGCACAGTATCTTGATGAATTCGAAAACAATAAACTTCCGATCATTCAGGCCTGCAACATAGATCAAGCAGATCAATTTTATTCTGCCAGATCAGTGGGAGAAAGAACCAGGGCATTCTTGAAAGTTCAGGATGGCTGTGACTATTCATGCAGCTACTGTACCATTCCCAAAGCAAGGGGGAAGAGCAGAAATCCAACTATAGAGGAACTTGTCAAGCAAGTTAATACTCTGATTTCAAAAGGAATACCTGAGATTGTACTAACAGGAGTCAATACCGGCGATTTTGGAAAATCAACCGGAGAGTCATTCATAGACCTCCTCATAGCTATTGATCAGGTACCGGGATCACACAGGTTCAGAATCTCATCTATTGAACCCAATCTTCTTACCGAAGAAATCATTCTGTTTATAAAATCCTCGGTACACTTTGCACCTCATTTTCACATTCCTCTTCAATCTGGTTCGGATGAGATTCTGAAAAAAATGAGCCGAAGATATTTACGCAATGTGTTTGAAGAAAAGGTCACCTTTATTCACAAGATTCTTCCTGAAGCATCCATAGGTGCAGATGTCATTGTTGGTTTCCCTGGTGAAAGTGATAAAAATTTCGAAGACGCAGTTCAGTTTCTGACTAAATTACCTCTATCATATCTTCACGTTTTCACGTATTCTGAGCGTCCGGGAACTCCCGCCGCTGAATTACCAAAGCCTGTTCAAAACAGGATTCGCGACGAGCGTTCAGTCAGGCTTCATCGGCTGTCTGATGAGAAAAAACATAGCTTTTACACATCTCAGATCGAATCTGAAAGATGGCTTATTCCTGAGGGTATGACTCCCGGTCGGATAAAAGGATTTACAGAAAATTATATTGACACCCTTGTTGAAGGAGATCAAAAGCCTTACACAACTCCTATAAAGGTCAGATTATCCGGCCTTAATGAACAAGGAAAAATGATAGCTGAAATTATATAACCAAAGAAGCAGATAAGAAATGAACTTAGAACAAACTTGTCAGGAAGTAATCATATTATGCAAACAAGTTGGATCTTTTCTAGAAAGCAATGTTAATCATGTGAGCGATGACATGATAACTGTAAAGGCCAGCATGGATTTTGTTACCCAGATTGATAAAGAATCTGAAAATCGCTTAGTTGAGGGTCTGGCATTAATTCTCCCGGAAGCCGGATTCATTGCTGAAGAAGGCACTTCCACAAAAGTTGGGGAAAAATACGATTGGATCATTGATCCGATAGATGGAACAACCAATTTCATTCACGGGGTAAGCCCTTTCTGTATAAGTATTGCTCTGAGAAAAGATAACAAGCTGGTTCTTGGCGTGATTTACGACCCAATGCAAAAAGAGTGCTTCTATGCCTGGGAATCTGGTGGAGCATGGCTTAACGGACAACAGATCAGAGTAAGCGATAAAAAAAAGCTCAATGAATCTCTGATTGCTACCGGATTTCCGTATACAGATTTTAGCCTGATCAATGAATATATGTCATCTCTCCGCTCTTTTATGACAAAAACCCATGGAGTCAGAAGATTGGGCTCAGCTGCCATGGACCTGGCTTACGTAGCTTGCGGCAGATATGACGCATTTTATGAATACCATTTAAAACCATGGGATGTAGCAGCAGGCTCAGTTTTAATAAAGGAAGCCGGAGGTAAGGTTTGCGATTTCAGAGGAGAAAACGATTACCTTTTTGGAGAAGATTATATTGGCACCAACGGAGTAATCCATTCAGAATTCATGGAAATTATCCAATTACACTTCAAGTAATTATCATATATTTTGACCACAGAGAAAGAACTTGCTAAATTAATCCAACAAGGAGACGAGAAGGCCTATAAGACAGCTTTCGAACTTTACTACACAGGTTTAGTCAGTTACGGTTATCATATGGTTCAGAACATGGAAGTAAGCAGGGGCATGGTACAGGAGGTTTTCCTGAAGCTATGGGAGAAAAGGGCTCTGATATCCGTTCATACTTCTTTAAAAGCATATCTGTTTACAGCGATAAATAACAAGGCTCTAAACCACATACGCCATAATAAAATAAAAAGAGCTTTCCAGGAACAATATGTCTCAACCTGGTTTTATGGCGGATCTGATCAGATGGAAATAGATCCCTACCTCCAAAATGCAATAGAAAAAGCAATTAACAGCTTACCTCCCAAAGCCTATCAGAGTTTTGCACTCACACAAATTGACGGATTAAGTATCAGAGAGGCCGCACAAATAATGCAGGTAGCAGAGAAAACTATTGAAAATCAACTGGCCAGAAGTCGTAAAATCCTGAAGCAAAAACTTAAAAAATACAAGAGCTGAATTTTTTTTTGGGGGATTTTCATCGCTGTAGTGTCTTATTATCAGAACACACACAAATGAATATGATAAATCATTCTCAAATATTCCGCTACCTGTCAAAGGAGTTGACACATGACGAAATCACCAGTTTTGAAAAATGGCTTGATAAAAGCGCTGAAAATCAAAAGGAGTTTGATCTCGTCAGAACTCTCTGGGATAGTGATATAAGCAATCAATCTGATCTTATCCAAATGGAAACAGATTGGAATCATATAAGTAGTGAAATCAAAAAATCTCACTACTTAAAACTAACTCAAAAATCATCTAAGCTACTCAACTCATGGTTAGTAAAAGTTGCTGCTGTAATTTTACTTATGCTGGGAAGTGGGATAGTCTGGTATTCGCAAAAAGATATTGTCAATATCCGCGGATCAGAATCTGAACCAGTTGCTTATTTACTTCCTGATGGTAGTGAGGTTTTCCTTACTCTGGGATCAAGACTCAGGTATCCCAAAGATTTTATTACCAATCAGCGCATTGTTGAACTAGATGGAGAGGCCTATTTCAATGTCAAGAGCAATCCAAAAGATCCCTTTGTTGTTAACACCGGTGAAGCAAAGGTACGGGTAACAGGAACTTCATTTCTGGTCTCAGCATACAATAGCAATAAGGAAGTTGCCGTTCAGGTAAAGGCTGGAAAAGTATTATTCTATAATAGTGAAACACTTACAAAGAATGCATTCAGAGTAGGTTTAGGTCCTGGAGACAGAGGTACCTACAAACCAAAATTAAATCAACTAAATAAAACTCACAATAAAGATTTTAACTATTTAAATACAAAGTCATGAAACGATTATCTATTACTTTGCTTATCCTGTTCTTCCTGGTCTTCTCAGGCATAAAGGCACAAAGTCTTCAAGCATTATTCCATCATGCAAGATTCTACTCCCCGGTAGAAGGTCCTTATGTAGAAACTTATCTCAAGGTTTTTAGTTCATCAGCTGAATTTATTAAAAACGAATCTGGAAAGTTACAATCATCCATTGAGGTGAAAATTTTATTCAAAAAAGACAATGAAATTGTTGATTTCAGGTATTATAATTTGATGAGCGAAGAAATTGAAGATAGCTCGCAGATAGCCACAAACTTTATTGATCAACAGAGAATTTCTCTCCCCTTCGGCATTTATCAGCTCGAGCTATTTTTAAAAGACAATAATTCCGATTCGGATCCTATTGAACATGCCGAAATGATTTCGATGGAATATGATGAAAGCCAGTTCCGTTTTTCTGATTTCCAATTCGTTGAATCCTTCTCGAAAACGGAGGAAATAAACATGCTGTCAAAAAGCGGATTTGACCTGATTCCCTTTGTGGGAGACTTTTTCGAAAATGACGTTAATAATCTGACCTTTTATACAGAGCTCTATAATCTGGATAAGAGAATAGAACAAGGAGAAGATTTCCTGTTCAGGTATTATCTTGAATCATTTGAAACCACCATTTCTCTTTCTGATTTCAATCGATTTCAGCGACAAAAGGCAGGACCTGTAAATGTTGTTTTAGCAACTATTCCGATATCAGATTTACCCAGTGGCAATTACAATCTGGTGGTTGAAGCACGTGACAAAAACAATGAGGAATTACTGGTAAATAAAATCTTCTTCCAACGTCATAATCCTGGTTCCCAAATTAATCTGGAGGATATTCAATCTGTCGACATTACTGCAACCTTTGCTGAAAAAATTTCGGACTTAGACTCTATCCGCTTTTATGTAGCCAGTTTATATCCTGTTGCCAATCAAATGGAAAAACAGTTTTTAACAAATGTGGTTAATTCTAAAGATGTAATCAAAATGCAGAAATTTCTATATAATTTCTGGCTTAACAAAAACAGCAACTATCCTGAAGTGGAATGGAATCGCTATAAAGCCGAGGTATGGCGCGTTGAAGAAAGTTTCAAAACACGCATCAAACATGGTTTTGAAACTGACCAGGGAAGAGTTTGGTTAAAATATGGTGCACCAAATCATACTGAGTTTTCTGACCATGAGCCTAATTCATACCCTTACATTATGTGGCACTATTATTCGCTGGGTAATCAAACGAATAAGCGATTCATTTTTTACAACCCACATCTGGTAGGTGCTGATTATATTCTGCTCCACTCCGATGCAAGAGGTGAAATTTATAATCCTTATTGGGAAGTAGACCTGCACGGGCGTAACACATCTTTGAGGAATTTTGATGATGCTTCATTTGATGCTGGCTGGGGAAGTCGTTCCACATCAAAAATCATCAGATAATCAGTGTGATTGAATAATCCCATATGAAAAGAATTCTGGCGTACTTTCTCTTCGGACTAATATGGTTGATAACAATTCCTCCAATAAGTCTATTGTATGCACTTTCTCCAATTTTGGCCTGGATTCTAAGACAAGTACTGGGATATAGAAAGGATATCATAAAAGAGAATCTGAAAAAATCCTTTCCGGAGAAATCCGGGAGGGATTTATTTATCATTGAAAAAGCATATTATGCCTGGTTGGGCAGGATGTTCATTGAGTCATTTAAAGCTGTTCATTGGTCAGTCAATACTCTGAAAAAGCGTGTTAAAATCACTAATCCAGAGGTGCTTTCAGAATATGCTGACACCAATCAGGATATTATTATTCTCGCCGGTCATACAGGCAATTGGGAGTGGAGCCCGGGAGCTATTAGTCCGTACGGCTACGATGTACTTGGAATATATAAACCACAGACCAGTCACACCTTTGACCTGGTAACCAAACTTCTCAGAACCAAATCAGGCGTTATTCCCATTCCGATGAAAGGGACAATCAGAGCTATAAAACAGGAAAAAGAGCCCGGACAAAAGCCCAGAGCACTACTATTGATCGCTGATCAAATACCTGCTTTAGGTGACATACATTTCTGGACAAACTTCCTGAATCAGCAAACCGCATGGTTTACAGGCGGCGAAAAATTAGCAATTAGATTCGGGCTACCAGTTTTTTATCTGAGGTTTCGGGAAATTAAAACGGGATATTACGCAGGTGAATTTATCCCCTTATATAATGGAACTGAAGCCGTTGTGGATGGTGAAATAAGCAAATTTTACATTCATGCACTTGAACAAACTATAATTGAAAACCCTGTACACTGGCTTTGGTCGCACCGTCGTTGGAAACACCAGCCTGAGAGTTTATCTTTGTAATTATGCCCAGTGTAGCTGTACTCATATTAAATTGGAACGGGAAGTACTTTCTGGAGCAATTTTTGCCTTCTCTTATACAATACACCCCCCCTGAGCTAGCTGAAATAATCATTGCTGACAATGGAAGCAGTGACGATTCATTAAGCTGGATAAGAACAAGTTATCCGCATATCAATATTATCGAGCTTGGTAAGAACTTTGGATTTGCCGGAGGGTATAATCTGGCCATTGATGCTTGCAAGCACAAATACATTTTACTTCTAAACTCAGATGTAGAAGTTTCACAAGGATGGCTGGAGCCATTGCTTGCTGGCTTGAAAGACCCGAAAATTGGAGCTGTAATGCCAAAAGTTTTATCCTGGAAAAAAAGAACCCACTTCGAATATGCCGGAGCCAGTGGTGGATACCTGGATAAATTTGGTTATCCCTTTTGTCGTGGTAGAATTTTTGATGAGGTTGAACCAGATCTTGGACAATACAACGAGACATCGGAAGTTCACTGGACTACAGGAGCATGCATGCTTATCAAACGTGAGGTTTTTATCGATGTTGGTAAATTTGATGCAGATTTCTTCGCCCATATGGAAGAAATCGATCTCTGTTGGAGAATCAGGCGATCTGAACTAAAATTATTTGTTATTCCAGCCTCACAGGTTTATCATGTGGGAGGTGGAACCTTACCAAACGAATCTCCAAAAAAACTCTACTTGAATTTTCGCAATAATCTATATTTACTTTTCAAGAATCTACCTGAAGGAAAATTGTTTTCCATAATCTTCATCCGTCTTCTCCTTGATGGTGTTGCTGCGGCTAAATATCTGGTAAGTGGAAAATTCAGATTTACCACTGCCATTTTCAAAGCACATATGTCTTTTTTCGGCAGCATGCATAAACTGAGACTCAAAAGGCCAGATGTTTTAGCGAAAAATACCAGTATTGGCAAATTATACCCCGGCAGTATAGTATATCAATTCTATTTAAAAGGAATCAAGAAATTCAGCGATCTGAGATACAAGCATCCCGACTTATAAGAAAGGAACAAGCTTTTCAAGTTGGATTCCTCGTGACCCTTTCAGAAGAATCTCCCTCTCTTTAATCGGCTTATTCTGCAACACAGTAATAAAATCTTCAACTGACAAATAGCTACTGATGGGGTTTCTTATGATAAATTTTGGGGCAACTTTTGAAAACTCTTCTCCTATCAGAATAAGCTCAATATTCTTTTTAACAGCCTTTTCCAGAATTTCCATATGAAGTTGAGTTGCAAAATCACCCAGTTCTCTCATATCTCCTAAAATTGCAAGCTTATTTACCTGTTCTAAACTTGCAAAATTATTAAAGGCCTCCAGCATGCTGGTAGGATTAGCATTATATGCATCCAAAATCAGATTATTCTTTTCTGTTACCCGATACTCTGATCTGTTCATGCCTGGTGAATATTTTGATAATGCACTGGCACCAAATTCCCAGGTAATCCCAAAATAATTTCCAACAGATAAAGCTGCTAAGGCATTTTGAAGATTATACTCCCCTACCATTTGTGTTTTTACTATTAATCTCTCAGATACCCCTACAGGATTAAGATCGAGCTCAAAATCCAGCATAAGTCCATGGTGAACTTTGCTTTTTGGAAATCTACCAGATCCATTACCGTAAGGATGATAAGGATAATCACTTATTAAGCTAAGAAGTAGCTCATCCTCTTGATTTAAGAAAATTGTTCCGGAATTTGAAATCAGATAATCATATAGTTCCATTTTCGTCCTTACAACTCCTTCAAATGAGCCAAACCCCTCAAGATGAGCGTGACCTATGTTAGTAATAAGTCCGGAATCAGGCTGAGCAATGTCAACCAGGAATTTAATTTCTCCTTCGTGGTTAGCCCCCATTTCCACTACAAGAATTTCAGTTTTTTCGTTCGCACGCAGGATAGTCAGGGGCACACCAATATGATTGTTTAGATTACCTATTGTAGCAACAACGTTTAGTTTTGTACTGAGTACAGCTACAATTAGCTCTTTAGTAGTGGTTTTTCCATTTGTTCCTGTTAAACCAAGAACAGGAATTTTCAGCTGACTCCGATGGTACTTTGCCAACTCCTGGAGAAAATTCAGCGAATTGTCAACCAGCAGAGTTTGTTTCTGCTTCCGGACCTTTGGATTATCAACAATCGCCCAGTCACATCCACCATCCAGAGCTTCATCAACAAACTCATTCCCATCAAAATTATCACCATTAATTGCAAAAAAAACAGATCCGGGTTTTGCCAGTCTGCTATCAATACAAATCTCAGGATACTTCAAAAAGATGAGATAGAACTGTTCAGGAGTCATAGCAATTTTGTGTGCAATGAAGATAAAAAAAAAGAGGCTTTAAAGCCTCCTTTTATTTAAGATATTTTGTTTTATAATCCGTCTTCTTTTCCAAGCCGCGACATTGCACAGCGGAATCCGATATCATCCCTTGAGGCATCTTCATCAAGATATCTTCTTGATCCAGGAACCAGCCAGTAGGCACGGTCTCTCCAGGAACCTCCTTTAAAAACGCGAGCCTCGTCTGAAATTCTGGAAGTCATTCCAATCTTATCATCACCTTCACCTTCAAAATACATTCTGGAAGTAGTTAAAGTGGGGTCTTGTTCTCCTTCTGTTGAATAAGTAATACTTGACTCAAGGTCACCATCTTTGTAATTTCGCAGGTCTGAACGCTTATAGTTGGCTCTGTTCCTGTTTTCTTCAGCTGTCATCATGCGATTAGGTATACGTCCGAGAGAGTCTTTCTCGGCAAGATTTCCATCAGCATCACGTTCTTTCACAGTGTATACATTACCTCTGAAGGGTCTGAATTCATCAACATTCTGGAATGACATTGGGCGATAAACATCCATTACCCATTCGCTAACGTTTCCAGCCATATCATACAAACCATAGTCATTAGGCCAGTAAGATTTAACAGGGGCAGAGATACCATGACCGTCATTTAAAGATCCGGAAACTCCCATATAATCGCCTCTTCCCCTGGCATAGTTAGCCATAATCAAACCACGATTTCTTTTATCCTCATTCCTGGTGTATTTTCCTCTCCAGGGGTACATTTTTCGATTCTTGATCAATTCATCCTCGGCAACCATCCCCAAAGCAGCAAATTCCCACTCGGCTTCGGTTGGGAGACGAAATTTTGGCAGAAAGAATCCGTCTTCCATCCTAACGCTACGTGTCTCATTATTGGGATCACTATCAGGAAGGTTTTGCTTTACTATTCCTTCATATTGACCTGCCAGATATGCATCTGTATTAAAGCTATTGGCTCCTCTTTGATTAGGATCTTTACGAAGGATGCCCTGGTTAATTAAAATTAATTCATTCACCCGATCTGTTCTCCATTCACAATATCTGTTGGCTTGAACCCAACTAACTCCAACAACCGGATAATCATTATAAGCAGGATGACGAAGATAGTACTCCACCATAGGCTCATTAAAAGCCAGCTCATCTCTCCACACCAAGGTATCAGGCAAGGCATCGCGATACACCTGTGGATAGTCAACATAAACCCGTTTCAACCAATAGAGATACTCCCTGTAATTTGTGTTAGTAATTTCTGTTTCATCCATGTAAAACGAAGAAACAGTAACTCTTTTTGGAATATTATTCCAATCATACCTGACATCGTCAGTTATTCTACCCATGGTAAATGTTCCACCCTGAATCAATACTAAGCCGGGACCTGTTTCCTGATTAAACTTTGAAATATATTCAAAACCACCAAGGTCGCTGTCGTTATATGTCCATCCCGTTTTCGGAGATTTTGTGCTATTACTACAGGAGGTTACGCCCATCATCAATCCGGCGAATAAAAGTGCACTTGTAAACAGTCTGATTTTCATGACTATTTTTTCTATTAATTTTAATCTACAAACATAACTAAAAATGGCATCCCATATTGCGTGAGTTTTTGAAAAGTTGTCAGGAAAAGAAAAAAAGCCGGCATTTCTATAAAGAATCAGCAATTTGGAAGCAAATTACTCGTTAGGTACATAAGATTTATTTTACTTGCAGTGGGTTTGAATTAATACACATGAAGGCATATACATTGTCACATAATTATAAGAAAATCATTCTTCTCTTTGTAATAGGGGCTCAGAGCTTAATAATAAAGTGCCAGATTCAACAAGAGTCCGTTATTTTGAATTGGAAAAGTCCTGTTCAATATACAGCACAAGATGATGACTATGTCGACATCACAAAAACATTACTTTTCTTTGAGAAGGCAATTTACCCCATGGCATATGGCTCATTGCCTGTATTTTCAGACCGACTAAATACACGTGGATACAAACCTGGATCTAAAGCTCTTGTTACGCTTAAAAGACTTGCTTTTGAACCAGTACCTGAGGCAGAACTACCATTCCTTAGTCAGATTTCCAGTTCAGAAATGGAGGTTTCAGCCTGGATCCAAACTGAAAGAAAAAAATCATTTGTAAGATTTGAGTTTACACCTTTTCGGAAAAATCCTGTAAACGGACAATTAGAGCGCCTGGTTTCTTTTACTCCGGATCTTAGCTGGACAATCGATCCCTCAAGTGAAAAAAAGCAATTGAAATCACATATATACAAAAGTCAGTCTGTTCTGGCTGAAGGGAAATGGCAAAAAATAGCGATTAAGCAAACTGGAATCCACAAAATCACATTTGACAAGCTCACAGAATTAGGGTTTTCAACTCCGGAAACTATCCGTGTTTTTGGGAATGGAGGGAAGCAATTACCCTACAACTCCTCTCTGGAGCGTCCGGATGATCTGGTTGAAAATCCAATATATATCTATAAAGGATCTGATGGTGTCTTTAATTCAGGCGATTACATTCTTTTTTATGCAGAAGGGGTTATACACTGGACTTACGACAGAAGCAATCTAATGTTTGTACATCGCTTACATCTCTATGCAGATGAATCATATTACTACCTGACCGATACCGGAGGTGAAGGACTCCGTGTTAGCAATGTAAGTAGTTCAGGAGGCACACCTACTCACCATGTAAATAGTTATGATTTCTATTCATTCAGAGAAAAAGACTCTGTTAACTTGCTGGGATCCGGAAGATTATGGGTCTGGAAGCATTTTAATTCATATCTGAATTACGATTTTAACATTACTATTGACAATAAGCTTGTTGATGCCCCTGTTGAAATTCTTTCTTCCTTACTTGTCAGATCAACAAAAACTGCTTCCAATTCAAACATGCTGATTAAGGTTGATAATCAGAATATTACATCTATTAATTTCCCGGGAGTCAATACTGGTAATTATGAAGCTTTATTTGCCTCTTCAATTACAAGAAAAACAGAAACTGAGGTAAATAAAGATAATTTTATTCTCAGTTATCAGCTTATCCGAAGTAACCCTGCTGCTAATGCCTGGTTGAACTACTTTGACATCAACTCGAGAAGCCACCTGACATACAACAACAAACCACTGCAATTCAGGGATCTTGAAAGTGTTGGCCAAAATAATATCACAGAATATCAAATTTCAGGCGGACGTCAGGGATTATTGCTGTGGGATGTAACAGATATTGGAGAGGTGAAATCAGTTTCATTCTCAGTATCAGGCAATGTGATGAAAACTACAAGGGCGTCAGATGACTTGAAAGAATATGTTTTATTTGATCCAACTGATCCCACAATCCATTCACCCATTTTTGATGGAGATTATCTTGGAGATGTCCCGAACCAAAACCTCCATGGACTTGAAATTCCGGATATGGTTATTATAGTTCAGGATGAATTGCGCGAATTTGCTGTAGAGCTTGCAGAATTACATTCAATACAGGATAACTTAGAAAGCCTGATTGTAGTTCCTGACCAAATCTATAATGAATTTAGTTCTGGAATTCCTGATCCTACAGCCATTCGTGACTTTATGAAAATGTTCTATGAAAAAGGTCTGAACTCTGAACCTAAGCTGAAATATCTTTTATTGTTTGGAGATGGATCATACGATAATAAAAAAACCCGCACAGAACCTGAATCCCGAAATTGTCTGCCCACTTATCAGTCGTTAGAGTCATTATTCCCAACTAGTTCATACGTTACAGATGATTTCTTTGGTTTACTTGATCAGGGAGAAAGCTTAGAAAATGGTCTGTTGGATATTGGGATTGGCCGTTTTCCGGTGACAAGCACTTATCAAGCAGACATTATGGTTGACAAGGTGAAGCACTATACTTCAACCGAGACTCTTGGGAACTGGCGCAACCTGATATGCTTTATCGGTGACGATGAAGATGGAAATGCTCATATGCGCGATGCTAATACTCTTGCTGAAATTATTATCACTCAGCAGCCCTCATTTAACGTTGACAAAATCTTCCTTGATGCTTACCAGCAAGTTGTTACGGCTACAGGAGAAACCTACCCTGAAGTCAATCGTGCCATCAGTGACAGAATCAAAAAAGGCGCTCTTATCATGAATTATTTGGGGCATGGAAGCGAAAAAGGGCTTGCGCATGAAAACATATTGGGAGTTAGCGAAATCAGATCGTGGGATAATTACGATAAATTGCCCTTGTTCATGACTGCTACCTGTGAGTTTAGCAGATTTGACGACGATCAAAGAGTTTCTGCTGGTGAAGAGGTATTATTGAACCCCAGAGGAGGAGGTATCGGTTTGTTCTCAACTACCAGACTGGTTTACTCTTCACCGAACTTCAGATTGAATCGAGAGTTTTATGATTATGTTTTCGATCGGCCCGGGGGAGGAAAATATCGATTTGGCGACCTTATTCGTTTAACAAAAAATGCTGTAGGAAGTGAGTTGAATAAACTGAATTTCACCTTGTTGGCAGACCCTGCTATTAGCCTCAACTTCCCTGAAAATAAAATTATCATGACTCATGTCAACGGGCAACAGGTTGGGGAGTTTACAGATACACTAAAAGCTCTTAGTCAGGTTGAAATCGAAGGATTTATCGCCAATACACAAGGACAGAAGATAGAAAATTACCAAGGTATTATCTATCCGACTGTATACGACAAAGAAGTTATAATGACTAACCTTTCTAATGATGGAGGACCTTCGATGGAATTCTCTATCCAGGAAAATATTCTGTTCAGAGGAAAGTCCAGCGTTAACGATGGCACTTTTAAGTTCAACTTCATTGTGCCTAAGGATATTGGTTATAATGTTGGAAACGGGAAGTTCAGTTTCTACGGAACAAATAGCATTACTGATGCTGCAGGAGTTGAGCTATCCATACTAATCGGTGGATCAGCTGATTCGCTGATACAGGATGCAGAAGGGCCAAGCATGAAACTGTTTATGAATGACACAACATTTGTTTATGGAGGCTCAACTAATGAAGATCCGGTTTTGTTAGCACGCGTAAGCGATAACAATGGGATCAACACTACCGGGAATGGTATCGGGCATGATATTACTGCTATATTGGACGGAAACAAGCAAGACATTCTGGTCTTGAATGATTATTATGAATCTGACCTTGATAATTATAAATCCGGGACTATCAGGTATCCATTAAATGATCTGGAGCCTGGAAGTCATGAGATCAAGTTGAAAGTATGGGATATTCTGAATAATTCCTCCGAATCAAATATGCGATTTGAGGTATATTCCTCAGAGCAGGTTATTCTAAAGAATCTGCTGAACTACCCAAACCCTTTTACTACTCAGACTGCTTTCTATTTTGAACATAACCAGGCAGGCCATGCTCTTGACGCGCAAATTCAGATCTATACGGTTAGCGGGCGCTTGGTTAAATCTTTTGATTTTCTGTCTGCCACTGAAACTCAGATTGAATCAGGTAAATTCAGAGTAGGTCCGATTTACTGGGATGGGCTTGACCAGTACGGTGACCGTATAGGCAGAGGCACCTATTTCTACCGGGTAAAAATCAGGACTCCCGAAGGAAGATCACAGGAAGCTTATCAAAAATTAGTAAAACTTTAGGCTTGTCAATACAATAAATAATAATTAAGCTTGTTTTCATTGAATAGATGGAAAAAAAAACTCACTAATAATAACTATATTTGACGCTGATTAAAATGGCACTGAAGATGAGACAATTGTCTAGCACTATTGCGTTAGCAATAATATTGATACTTAACGTTAATCCCGTTTCGGCTCAAATTACAACGGGTGATTTGACTGGTGAAGTGAATACCATTACCTCAGCAGTTCCATTCCTGATGATTGCACCTGATTCCAGATCAGGAGCTATGGGCGATGTTGGAGTAGCTTTATCACCTGATGCAAACTCAATGCATTGGAATCCGGCAAAGTATGCATTTGCCCCTAATGACATGGGTTTTGCAATATCATATACCCCTTGGCTTCGCGAACTAATCCCAGATATTAATCTGGCATATTTATCAGGATATAAACGCATCGATAAAGATCAGGTAATCGGATTCAGCATGCTTTATTTCTCTTTAGGTAATATTACTTTTACTGATATTGTTGGTAATACTGCCGGACAGTTCAACCCAAATGAATTTGCACTTGCTGTTGCCTATGCCAGATCATTCTCAGACAGATTCTCTGGTAGTCTTGCATTCAGATATATTTATTCAAACCTGACCGGAGGACAGTTTGTTGGAGGTGTGGAGTCACAACCCGGACAAGCATTTGCTGCAGATGTAAGTTTGTATTATCAGAACGAAGACCTTATTGCAGGTGATTATGATGCAACGTTTGCATGGGGACTTAATTTCTCAAATATCGGCTCAAAGATCTTTTATCAGAAAAATTCTGATAAAGACTTTATTCCGATGAACCTGCGTCTTGGTGCAGCTTATACAATTGACTTTGACGATTATAATAGTCTAACTGTAGCAGCAGATGTTAATAAAATGCTGGTACCAACCCCACCAATTTATTACAATGATTCTTTGGATATTAATGGCGACCCGGTTATTGAATTTGGATATGACCCTAATGTTTCTGTTCCGGTAGGCATCTTTCAATCATTTTATGATGCACCTCTGGGCATCAGTGAAGAGTTGAATGAGTACACTTTCTCGGTTGGACTGGAATATTGGTATGCCCAGCAATTTGCAATCCGCGGCGGATATTTCCATGAACACGCAACAAAAGGAAATAGAAAATATTTCACCCTTGGAATTGGACTGAGATTAAATGTTTTTGGATTGGATTTCGCATATCTGGTTCCAATTCACCAAAACAACCCCCTTGCCAACACGCTTAGATTCAGCCTGTTATTTGATATTGAAGGACTGAATGGCAGGAGGTAATGAACAGAAAGAATGAACAGAATTCGAATAGGATTCGGCTACGATGTACACCAGTTAGTACCAAACAGAAAGCTGGTTTTAGGTGGAATCACAATTGAACATACAAAAGGCACTTTGGGGCATTCTGACGGGGATGCCTTTATTCATTCTATCTGTGATGCTTTACTCGGCGCCCTGGCATTAAGAGATATAGGCCATCATTTTCCAGACACCTCTTCCGAATACAAGGATATTGACAGTAAGATAATACTGAAAAGAACAATGTCTCTTATAAAGGAGAGAGGATGGTCCGTTGGAAATATTGACTCAACAATTTGCCTGGAAAAACCAAAAATCAATCCTCATATTCCGGATATGCTTGAAGTTCTCGCTCCAATTCTAGAAATTGATCAGGATCAGTTATCCATCAAGGCTACCACAAATGAGAAAATGGGGTTCGTGGGAGTTGAAGAAGGAGTGGCGGTTTACGTAGTTTGCCTGCTTCACAGGAAATAAATTCAGGAAATTAATTCAGGAAATAGGAATTAGAAAATAGGAATTAAGGCTAGGACTTAAAATTAAGTTAATGAGTGCATTGCGAGGTAACATGATCCACCTGTCCTCCCCCATCATCCGCAGTGTAAATCAGATCGATTGTGTTATAATCAAAACTCACTACTCCGCTTCCTGAAAACTCAATTCCGTTTACGGTTTGTGTTTCGATGGTGATAGTACGGCCACCTGACACCATAATAGTTACCTGTACGCCGCTACCCAATTGATAGAAATTATCAATGAAATATTTGTTTTCATATGTAGCATCCTGGGCAATATATACTGGAAATATTGTAGTTCCCAATGTTCCTTTCATACTTTCCATATAAATTTCACTAGTTTCCTGGCAAGACCATTCCCCTTCCAGACTTTGGGATCCGCTTTCAGGAATGCAGGAGTTCAATCCAACCAACATTCCGCAAACCAAAATGATGTGTAATTTTTTCATTTACTAACTAAAATAATTTGTTAATCAAATCCTGATCGGCAACATTTGGTACTGTCACCTGTAATCCCGGGTCTGCTGCCATTGCTCTTTCAATAGCTGTCATAGCCGGTTTATTCCTTGCCCAGGATCTTCGTGAGATCCCATTATTAACATCCCAAAACAGCATTCGCTTAAGGCGAACATCAGCTTCTTCTGATCCGTCAAGAACCATTCCAAATCCTCCATTTATTACTTCTCCCCATCCAACTCCGCCTCCATTATGAATTGACACCCAAGTGGCTCCACGGAATGAATCGCCAATAACATTTTGAATAGCCATATCAGCGGTAAACTGTGATCCGTCGTAGATATTAGAAGTTTCACGGTAAGGAGAATCAGTGCCTGAGACATCGTGATGATCTCTTCCCAGCACCACTGGTGCTGTAACTTTGCCAGTACGTACAGCTTCATTGAAAGCTTCCGCAATCCTGATTCTTCCTTCTGCGTCGGCATAAAGAATTCTTGCCTGAGAACCAACCACAAGCCTATTTGCACCAGCTTCCCGTATCCAGTGCAGGTTGTCTTCTATCTGCATCCGAATTTCATCCGGAGCTTCATCAGCCATCTTTTGCAGAACATCAGCTGCAAGCTTATCAGTTATCTCCAGATCTTTCGGATCGTTAGAACAGCAGACCCACCTGAAAGGGCCGAATCCATAATCAAAAAACAATGGACCCATAATATCCTGAACGTATGATGGATACACATAAGAGCCATCTACATTAAACACATCTGCTCCAGCTCTGCCTGCCTCGAGAAGGAAAGCATTACCATAATCCCAGAAGTACATTCCCTTGCTAACCAATGAGTTTATCACCTTCACCTGTCGGCGCAAAGATTCCTGAACTCTCATTTTAAATTTCTCCGAATCATCAACCATCATTTCATTGGCTTGCTCAAAACTCATTCCGGCCGGATAATACCCACCTGCCCATGGATTATGGAGAGATGTTTGGTCAGAACCCATATCGATTCTAATACTTTCTGCGTCAAGTTTCTCCCACAGATCGATAATATTTCCTTGATAGGCCAGTGAAACAGCTTCTTTCTTTTGTTTGGCCAATCGGGCCCGTACAATCAGATCATCCAGATCAGTGAATAGTTCATCTACCCAACCTTGCTCATGTCTTTTAACTGCGGCTTTTGGATTTACTTCAGCCACAAGACAGATCCCTCCAGCAATAACGGTTGCTTTTGCTTGAGCACCTGACATTCCTCCAAGGCCGGAGGTCACAAATATTTTACCTGCTAAACCCTCCTCAGGTTGAGTAGCTTTCATTCTTCCGGCATTCAATACTGTAATAGTGGTTCCATGAACAATACCCTGAGGACCAATATACATGAAAGAGCCAGCTGTCATTTGTCCATACTGTGAAACCCCAAGAGCATTGAATTTCTCCCAGTCATCCGGCTTGGAGTAATTTGGAATCACCATCCCATTTGAAACAACCACTCTTGGAGCCTCTTTGTGAGATGGAAACAGCCCCATTGGGTGTCCGGAATACATAACCAAGGTCTGCTCATCAGTCATTTCAGAAAGGTATTTCATTGTAAGCAGGTACTGTGCCCAATTCTGAAATACCGCACCATTTCCCCCGTAGGTGATCAATTCATGCGGATGCTGAGCTATTGCATCATCCAGATTATTAGAAATCATCAGCATAATGGCTGCAGCCTGCACTGACTTATAAGGAAACTCATCAACAGATCGGGCCCGAATCTCATAATCAGGACGAAAACGATACATATAGATTCGTCCAAAACGGTTCAACTCCTCAAGAAATTCTGGAGCTAGCACCTCATGATGTTCAGTTTTAAAGTATCTCAGAGCATTCTTAAGAGCAAGTTTTTTTTCTTCTTTTGACAGAATCTCTTTGCGCTTGGGCGCGTGACTAATGGTTGGATCGTATGGCTTATGATCTGGCAGAGCTTCAGGAATTCCTTCCCTGATGCTTTTTATGAGACTTTTTTGGGGCATTGTTTGAGTTTTTTTCAAAAATAAGAGTTTTCCTCATCATTTTCACAAAGACCTGTCAGGATTATTTAATGATCTTCTTAATCCAGACCTTACCCCCAGCCCTCACTCTAACAACAAGAATCCCTTCAGGCCATAAGCTCGAGTCAAGGCAAATTTGATCAACCATAGAATGTTGTATAGATTTCATTTCGATCCTCTTACCTTCAGCTGAAAAAACCTCAATCTCAATCAAAGACTGGTTTTTTGGAAATGCAATAAATAACCGATCACCGACAGGATTGGGATAAACTCTAAGAACCTGACTACTAATATCGAAGAATACCAGCTCATCCACCCCCGATAGAATATCCGGCTGATCTAATCTTACATCTGTATACAACCGATATTCACTGGGTTCAAAGCTGAGCCATGCTTCAGTATTTTCAACAAAAAGGGAATCTCCTGTCCAATACTCATACCACCATCCACCATGCTGAAAGCCACCCTGCCCAAGCTTAGTCCAGGTACTAAAATTACCCAGTATAGTAACATTCATATCCGAATGGTTCAAATGAATCCTCTTAATCGTATCCTCCACAACAAGCTCATAATCTCCAGTTTGAAAAACCGGATATGTTTGCTTGAGCTTACCCAAAGCACCATAAACCTGATAAAGCCGCTTTCTTAAATGCTGATCATAATAATCCCATCTAATAGGTTTCTTACCTACCCTGCCGTTATAATCAATAGAATAGTCGTAACCCAGCTCACCAAACATCCAGATCATCTTCGGACCAGGGATTGGAATAAAAAAACTAGCACTAGTTTCCATCCTTTTTAAGGCAATTTCCAGTTCCTGTACATTGTGACTCGCATTTTGACTGTTCCCTTCTTCTATGGCTGAAACCATTAACCTTTCTTCATCATGACTTTCCATATACCCAACCAGATTGGGAGCACTCCATCCTCTTTCCTGATATGAAATCCATGATAAATCAGAGGCACCTCCACCCAAATATCCTTTTACAGCGATCCTGTAACTGTGGTTCATATTCCCCCATATCATCATTCCGTTATCAGACAACTCCTTTTCCTCAGTATTATCTGCAAAATGCTCCAGGAGAACATAAGCATCCGGGTTGATTTCGCGAATCCTGTCGTTCATTCTCTTAAGAATTGCAATCCTGCTGGCATCATATGCTCCGCCATCTCCAGGAGTATTGGTGAACCCTTTGGTGAAATCAAACCGGAATCCATCTACTTTATATTCTGTAAGCCAAAAACTATTTACACTGTCTACCAATGCCTTTGTGGCCTCACTCTCGTGATTCAAATCATATCCCCATGAGAATACCGGGTTGGGAGAAGTCTGATTGTACCAGGGATTATCAGATGCTGGCTGATTATTCTGGCTATCCCAATATAACCTGACAAAAGGAGATTGACCATAGGTGTGATTCAAAACCATATCCATTATTACCGCCATTCCCCTTTGGTGAGCTGAATCAATAAATGCTTTGAAGGTATTGGCCGGACCGTAATATTTATCCACGGCAAAGTAAAAAGAAGGATTATACCCCCAGCTATCATTGCCTTCGAATTCTGAAACAGGCATCAGCTCTATGGCATTAACTCCCAAATCCTGCAAATAGTTAAGTGTATCAATTAAACCAACAAAAGAATGGTCATCTAAAAAGTCTCGAATCAGCAACTCGTATATAACTAATTGACCTTTTCCAGGAGCTTCAAATTCTGATATTTTCCAATCGTATTCTTCTTGCTCAGTTTGTAATACAGATGCAATTTGGCTTGTTTGCCCTGCAGGGTAATCAATCAAGCCTGGATAAGTGGATTCATCAATATAAGAATCATTCCAGGGATCAGATATCTTGTTGGTGTACGGATCTGCTATCCTGATTTCCCCATCAACAAAATACTGGTAGATATATTCCTTACCAGGAATTAGGTTCTCAATCATCATCCAGAAATAATTTCCATCTGGCGATTGATTCATCAAATAATCCGTATTGACCTTCCATTCATTAAAATCGCCAATAACAAAAACGAACTCTTTTCCAGGGGCATAAAGAACCAGACTCACCGATTTATCGTCAGTGTAATTAGCTCCTTGCTTTAATCCCGGGGGCAAGTCCTCAACATTACCACTCCCCCGTACCATATAGCTGAATTGATCTGACACTTCCTGATCTTCAGCGTATGCTGTGACAAGAACCTGATGAATTCCTTCTTCAGAACTTGTTAAACTGTAATCTATTGAATTTCCTGCTACAGAAGACAGTCTGGCATCATCAATAAATATTGTAAGACTGTCGGCAAAACTAGCGGTAGCAGTAATCTGAAAAACTTCACCGGGATCTGTCATAAAGAAGTTCGACACAGGATGAACGATTGTCAGATTCAATCCCTCTTCATAAACTGGCGTAAAAATGTCTCCCCCATCAGTTTCCCTTCCCGTAGTACTCCCATCTGAATTCCTGAAAACAAAAGCTATTTTTTCTATTTTTTCACCAACAGGCACTCCATAAAACTCTCTTATATCAGGAGTTATATTCAACTCCCACAAGTTATCCCCGAGAGAAGATAATTTAGCTTTATCCGTGTTTTCACTCCAGTTCGCTATTACATATTTCCAATCTCCGGGAGTTGAACTTTTATCAGTTAAAACACCTGTATGTGCCCAAATATCTCCAGTATACCCGGCTAAGCCGCGATTACCTGCGTCAGCATTAAAAACTATTCTAACAGAATCAGCTTCTGTTGGAAATAAGGGATCAGCAGTAATTACTTGCCCACTGAGAGCAACAGATCCCAGAACAAAGCAAGTGAACAGGAAAATATTTTTCATTATTTATCTTTCTTTATCAAATTCCATAATAAGAACAGACCGGGGTTCTAAGAGCAGATCTTTCAAAAGCATAATTTTATCAGTTAATACATTCTGACCTTTACTGACAGACAATAGCATCTCAGGATAATTTTCAGAATTAAATCCTGCAGAGCTTTTCCCTTTATTAAAAGCCACCATTACAGCTTTATCATCCAGGTATCTGAAAAATACATAAACATTATCTACAGGAGCATAATGCATAAGCTTGCCCTCATGAATAAGCTTTGAGTGTTTTCTCCAGTTAAGTAAATTCTTCATATACTGCTGTGCTTCAATCTCTGTCTCACTCAGACCAACAGATGTAAATCCACTCTTAAGGTCTCCTGCCCAGCCACCGGGAAAATCACTTCTGATCAGCCCATGATTTCCTGACTTGGAATTGGTCATTAATAATTCTGTACCATAATAAATCTGAGGGATGCCCCGCATAGTAAGAAAATATGCGATTCCCATTTTATACAAATCAAAATCCTCATCAACCTGGGTAAAAAAACGATCCATATCATGATTATCCGGGAATGTTACCAGATTAAACGGATCAGCATATAGAAAATCATTTGAAAGCATTTCATACACCTTAATCCATCCTTTATCCCACGACTCATCTTCACGAAGTGACTGAATTAATGCTGATTGCAAAGGAAAGTCAAACATGCTTGGCATGCATGAAACATATTGATCCGGATTATTCATACCCCTCTGCCATTTAGCAATAATAGCCGGGTTCACAGTCCAATCTTCTCCCACAATATTAAAATCGGAGTATTCATTCATGATCCTGCAACTGTAATCAGCCATAAATTCTTTCCCAGCATAGGGATGTGTATCATGCCGGATACCACCAAGGTCAGCAAACTCAACCCACCAGATACTATTCTGAATCAGATAATCTGCCAGCAATGGATTCCTCTGATTCAAATCCGGCATTGTTTGTACAAACCATCCATCCGTAAACTTGCTGATATCTGACTGGGCCACATATGGATCATTAAGAACCACCCTCTTGTGTGATGTTTGCCGATATTTATCCTTGGAATTAATCCAGTTGTCATCTGGCAAATCATTCATCCACCAATGTGATGACCCACAATGATTCATGATTTGATCCATAATCAGCTTGATTCCAAGACCTTTAGCCTTCTGACTCAAATGTTGATAATCCTGATTGCTTCCATAGCGAGCATCAATCTTATAAAAGTCAGTTGCAGCGTAACCATGATATGATTGGCCTGGCATATCATTCTCAACCACTGGATTCAACCATATTGCCGTAAAGCCCATATCTGCAATATAATCCAGCTTATCTATAATTCCCTTTAGATCGCCGCCATGCCGACCAAATGGATTCATCCTGTTCAATTTGTCTCTCATCTCAGGAAATTCGTCATTCTCAGAATCTCCATTAGCAAAACGGTCTGGTGTAATCAGGTAGATTACATCAGACGGATCAAATCCTTGCCTGAGTTCTGAATTGGGAACCCTGGCTTGAAGCTCATAAGAAATTGAAATGTCACCTTCAGATAGATTGTTTTCAAGTTTTAGCAGGATATTCATCTTCCCCGGTACTGTACCTGGATCAATATTCAAGTAGACAAACAGATAGTTGGAGTTAGTGGTTCTTTCAACTCTGGTAATTTCAACACCGGAGTATGCGACAGATGGATTCATCCCGGCAATGTTATCTCCGTGCAACATTATTTGCAGCTCGGCATCCTGCATCCCAACCCACCAATTAGGTGGCTCAACATGCCAAACACCCTCATCCTGAGCACACAACAAACTGAAACTGAACAATAAAACCCAAATAAACAACAACTTTCGCATAATTCTGAAAACTACAAATTTGTACAGACACACGGCCGTATGTCTCTGCTAATAACTGATAACTTCTAAAAAACGAAGTTACAAAAAACCCACCTGAACAAGTAATTATCCAGGTGGGCTTAATGTTCAACCACTTCTTAGTTCCTAGTCCTATTTCCTAGTTCTTAGTAACAGTATACTTTATTAAAGCACCACTTAAATCAAGTGTGATAGTATAATTTCCAGCAGCATCAATAACCATATTTGCGCCATCATATTCCATGATACCGTTCGCCTGGTCATCGCCCAGATTGATTGCCCAATCGTCATTAGCTCTGAATTTCACTTCACCCTCAACCAAGTCAAGAGTAATAGTCAAAATCCGTGCATCAACATCATAGGTCATGTCCTGATCAGAATCCCATCCTCCCGGAGTAGCTGAGCCAATCAATCCCCAATCTGTTTGGGTGGCTGTATAAGTGAGTGTATTCAGGTCTGCACTTAATCTGTACATTGCAGGACCAACAGCAGCGATATCTGCGCCACCAGGATCTAAAGTACCATCAACTCCATCGTCTCCCCAGTTAACATCCCAGCTTCCTTTGGCAAACTTAAACATAGTTGCAGCCTCACCAAAATACACATAGCCGTCATAAACCTCATCACTTTTCAAGGAGTGAATCACTGTCAGCGGACTGGCAGGATCCCATCCCTGATAATTACCAGGAATATTTAGTACTGGATAACTAACCTCTACCAAAAGCGGTTTTACTGAAAGGCCTACTGAACTGGAAACCAGATCAGTTACAGCACTACTGATATTTGAAACCACTCTGAACATCAAGTCGTTTGCAGCACCTGCAACAGCGTTGGCAGCCAACAACTTATTATTGAGTTCCTCGTAGCTAATGCTACCTGCAAGTCCGGTTGACTTGAACAATTCTACAGGTTCTGCAAAATCATTGCCTCCAACATCTGCCTGAACAGTATAGTTCACAGCAGCTGCGAAACCATAATCTGAGGCAGACCAAGCAAATGCAAGAACTTCACCAAAATTACCCTCTGTAATTTCGATACTTGATCCAGCTGCAGGAGCTGTAATAACCGGAACTGTTGGGTTATCCAGAATTACCGGACCCATCTCCGCTTTATCACAGGCAGCCATAAAAAACAGGCCTGCAACTGCGCTATATAATAATCCTTTTCTCTTCATTTCTTAATCAATTTTATGGATTAGATTAATATCCCGTGTTCTGAGTCAGATTTGGATTTGCACCCATATCTGATGATGGAATCGGGAATAAGTCAAACTTACTGTCAATTGCAGTTCCTTCAGCAACGCCACCTTTCCATGGCCACAGGTATTCGCCACCTGATAATTTACCAAAACGAATCAGGTCAGTACGACGATGACCTTCCCAGAATAACTCTCTGGCACGCTCATCAATAATCCAGTCTATGGTCAGATCTGAAGATGTGATATTTCCAGATTCCTCGCCATAAGCCCGGGTTCTAACCAGGTTCACATAGTCTAAAGCTTTGGCTGTATTGTTTCCTGTTTGTATTGCTGCTTCAGCATACATAAGGTAAAAATCAGCCAGTCTGAACAATGGGAAGTCAGTATCAATAAAGGTCAGATCAGAAGGTGCACTGCCATCAGAATTTAAATTCTTAAATTTAGTAACAGCATATCCATGTGTAAATTCGAATGGATCCTCAATCTCAAGTGTCTGTCCGTCTGTATAGAACATTGCTCTTCCATCAAAGCTTCCTCTTGCAACCGTATATGTATAATCCGGTGATCCAAGAGTCATTGTAATAGTATATGTACCTCTTTCGTCGACTACGATATTAGCACCATCATATTCCAGGGCACCGTCAGGACCATTGTCTCCTATGTTAATAGCCCAATCATCGTTAGCACGGAATTTAAATTCTCCAGGAACCATATCCAGGATGGCTGTCCATACACCTGTCTCAGCATCAAAAGTCATATCCTGATCAGAATCCCAACCTCCGGCAGTAGCGCTACCAATAATACCCCACTCTGTTTTTGTGTAGCTGTGAGTCATATCATTCAGGTTAACACTCAGTCTGTAATAACCAGCTTCCGGAGCAGCAAGGTTGGCACCATTAGCTTCTAAGGTACCATCAGCTCCATCGTCTCCATAGTTTACATCCCACCCGGGTCCATCGGTATATTTGAATTGCATATCAGCCTCAGGCATGAAAATATATCCATCATACACACCATCATTATTGACAGAAGCAACGGTAGGTGAATTAGCTGGATCCCAGCTAGGATCATGATAACTACCCGGAACGTACAGAACCGGATAAGAAGACTTCATTGGGGGCACTGGTGACAAAAGCATTCCGCCATCGATATTCGGATAGAACTTCTTAACTAATTCCTTAGTAACTCTGGTTCCACCCCATCCTCCATCAATTCCAAAATCTGCAGGATTCATTGATCCACCAACAGCAGCATGAACAACGAATGTCATACCACCCCAGGTACGTGTATGTATACCATCAAAGGTCACGGGGAAGATAATTTCATTTGAGTTCTGATTGTCAGCCATAAATAAATGGGAATACTCACTATCAAGCTCAAATCCAGACTCAATAATCTTATCGCAATAAGTCATACAATCTGAATACTTTTCACTACCAGTATAAACCTCTGCGTTCAGGTATAATTTTGCCAATATTGCCCATGCAGTAGCCTGGTCAGCTCTGGCATATTCATTACTTCTCGGAAGAGGGAGTTCTGATTCAATAGCTTTTAGTTCTGACTCAATAAAAAGAAACAGATCAGCTCTCTGAATTTGCTCAGGGAAGAAACTCCCAACAGCATCTTCATCAGTTACAAAGGGCACATTACCAAACATATCCAAAGCATGCCAATAACTTAAGGCTCTCAGGAAACGGGCTTCAGCCCTGTATCCACGAATATTCTCAGCAGTAACACCGATGAATCCGCGCTCTTCAATCTTGGCATCAGAAGACTCGCGAATAAATTCATTACACAGTGAAATCTGGTAATAAATCCGGTTATACATGGCAGTTACGAATTCACTTGATGCTGTCCAGTCATTTTCCCAATAGTCTCTGATCGTACCATCATTCCAGGCTATTATTGCCTCGTCAGTTGTTAATTCCTGGGCTTTCCATAGCTGTCGCACATAAGTTGAGAATCCTTCATCAATACCACTGATATCCGGCATTCCATGCGGGCCTTGTTGTCCACTTACTGCCAATCCTGCATACAATTTAGCTAATACCAGGTAGTAATTCCCGGCAGTTTCGTATACAGAAGCGGAAGTAATTTCATCCTTATCAATCGGAACTGTATCCAGATCCTTCATACAGGAGGCCAAACCTATAATGAAGGCAGCTAACAGGACGATATATTTTCTACTGTTTTTCATATTTGTATTCTTCATTGGAATTCATTAAAAATCAAGTTTCAAACCAAGAAGGAAAACTCTTGGCCTTGGATAGATGTTATTGTCAATCCCTCCAAATACTTCTGGATCCAATCCAGAGTATTTTGAAATTACCAGAGCATTCTGGACAGTCAAGGAAATATGGAGATTAACATGTTCAGCCAGATTGCTTATCTGGTAACCCAGAGAAACATTATCAAGTCTGAAATAAGAGGCATTCTCTACATAATGATCTGAAAAGTAGTTATAGTTTTCAAATCCATAGGCAACTGCCTCAGGCTTAACATTATTCAGATAACCAACAGAATTGTATAGTCCACCTTGCACACTGTTGTTAGATGATACGTTGTTGTAAACATAATTACCAATACTGGCTCTGCCACCAGCGGCAAAATCCCAGTTCTTGTACATTACACGAGCAGAAAGACCCATGAAGTAATCAGCTGTTGGCTTGAAATAATGATACTTATCTTCATCAGTAATTGCACCGTCGTTATTACGATCGACATATAAGCCTTCAATAGGATTACCAACATTGTCATAAACCTGCTCATATACATAAAATGAATATGATGGGAGTCCAACAGTATGAATTTGAATGGTGTTTCCCACTCCACCAGAAATACCACCAACAAATACACCTTTGTAATCCTCCTGATCTGTTGCTGTCAGTTTAGTAATAGTATTCTTGTTGTAAGAAATATTATAACCTATCTCAACCATCAGATCCTCTGTGGAAACCGGACGGCCAACAATATTGAATTCAACACCTTCATTGGTCAAATTACCAACATTAGTCAGTATCTGATTTGTCAGGTTAGTACCTGCCGGAACAGGAATTGTGTTGATAAGGTCTTTTGTCTCACGACTGTAATATTCAAGAGAACCAAAAATTCTGTCATTGAATAACCCAAAATCTAATCCGACATTGAATGTAGTAGTTTCCTCCCATTTCAGATTAGCATCATAGCCTTCTGGTCGTAAGGTTTGGATAAAAGCGTTACCAAACATGTACATAGCATTGCTCTCACTGAATGTGTATCTTGACAGATAAGGATAATCACCAGAAGTAATATTTTGCTGACCTGTTACACCGTAACCTACTCTGAATTTCAATTCAGATACTGCATCCACATCCTTAAGGAAAGCTTCTTCATTAATTTTCCATGCAAAAGCTGCAGATGGGAACAAACCCCAGCGGTTATCCGGAGAGAACCTTGATGATCCATCATTTCTCAGTGTTGCTGTAAATAAATATTTGTCAGCTATAGAAAAATTCATCCGGCCAAAGAAAGATACCAGGTAGCTTTCTGTTGCATAATCTGTATTACTCGTTGTAACAGATCTTTGCTCATTTGTTTCAACATAGTTCCCGGCTCTGTAGAAATGCTGCCAGGAATAACCAGCCATAATATCCAGTTTGCTATTAATAGCAGACAAAGCTTTGTTATAATTCAGGTAGAAATCTAACAATTCATTTCTTTTGGTTTGATTATAAATGGCATCAACACCACCAGCCAGATTATTATCACCGATCAAATCCCAGTTCATTACAGCATAAGCAGGAACTGCAATAGAACCACTACTTTCAGACATATCTGTCGCAAGATTCAGGTTGGCTCTTAGTTCTGGAATAGCTTTAAAGCGATAGTCAAACTGAGCATTTCCAATAAAGCGCTGAACATTTGAAGTATTATTCCTCAGCTCCAACTGTGCCAGAGGGTTTTGAGTAGCTATAGTGATTGGATTGCCATTTGGTTGCAACCAGGTATAATAACCGCCATACGCATTCCCCTCATCCATTACAGGCTGTGTTGGATCCATCGCCAAAGCAGCTCCTATAGCTCCTCCATTCGCAAATCGGTTTTTCACACTCATTCCTTTAGCACTAATATTCACTTTGAGGTGATTATTAAGATATGAAGGATTCAAATTAAACGCCCCGGTATAACGCTCCATCTGTGATGTCAGCATGATACCATCAACGTTTGAATAACCTATTGAAGCGCGATATGGCAAATTCTTAGCAGATCCGGAAATACTGACGTTATGATCCTGACCAATTGAGTTTTTAAGAATTTCTCTTTGCCAATCAGTATCGGCATCACCCAATAATCCAAGAGCGTTCGGATTGTCAGCATATTTCTCCTGAACCAGCGACCTGAACTCATCTGCACCAAGAACTTCTAAGGTCTTGTTTAAAGTGTAAATTGAAGCTTTCCCATCATAACTAATCTTCATAGGGGCTCCAAGTTTCCCTTTCTTCGTAGTAATAATTATTACTCCGTTAGATGCACGAGAACCATAAATTGCAGTTGCAGAAGCATCCTTGAGGATAGTAAAAGTTTCAATGTCATTTGGATTAATGGCATTGAGTGGGTTTCTCATACCTGCAATCCCGTCATTGTCAAGAGGCACTCCATCAACAACAAGTAAAGGGGAATTACTGGCCGACAAAGATGAACCACCACGAATCCGGATAGTTGACCCTGAGCCAGGAGCTCCTCCTCCATCTGTAATCTGAACCCCGGATGTTTTCCCGCTCAGTAGCTGTTGTGGGCTCGTTATAGCTCCTCGGTTAAAATCGTCACTGCTGATCGCAGTCACTGATCCCGTAGCATCGGATTTCTTCAGTTTTCCATAACCAATAACCACAACTCCTTCAAGAGTTTCAATTGATGGCTCTAAGGCTATGATAACAGAAGATTGTGCAGTCAGGAGAAACTCCTGGGGTAAGTAACCTACGTAGGATACCACCAGTGTCTCTCCTGAACTTGCCATAATCAGGAATTTTCCGTCAGGACCAGTGATGGTACCTCTTGTCGGATCTCCTTTCAGGCTGACTGATGCACCAATGAGCACGTCATTAGTTTCTGCATCAATAACTGTTCCCGTAACATTCTGTTGTGCAAATGCGGATTGAGCAATAAACAGCAACACTAGCAACGGCATGAACAGCTTTCTTACATTCAGAATCATGCGTTTTTTTATCATTTTATAATGCTAATTAAATATTACATAAGGGCATCGTTTCACAAAAAATGGTTTGCCCTATCTTTTTATGCTAAATGTAAATATACGGAGAATTCAAGCTGAAGTCGCTAATAATTACTTCACAAGCCCCAAAAAGACTGCTATTTAACTGAGATATTCGTCAATTTCTCATATTTCAAACGTTTGCGATATGCAAATGAATAAAAATCAAAAAAATGCTGGTTTATTCAATTTACATATCAGCAAGCGTGTAAGTACCGCCAATAAGAGCGCATAAGTTCTCTATGAATGCGCAGATACAAGACTATTTCAAGAATTAAGATACATTTTCATCAAGTATGGAACAACTTGGTATTTTTACGGGTGAATATTCACAGGAATCCTGCTACCTTAGTGTTTTCAAACGATTTCTGTAAACATCATGGAGTATAAAGGTCAGGTTACCATAAAAGATTTAGCGAGAGAATTGGGTATTTCTCCATCAACTGTTTCTAAAGCTCTCAAAAACCATCCGGATATCAGTGAATCTACCCGCCTGAAAGTAAATGAACTCGCCAGGAAGTATAAATATTATCCCAATCCAATCGCGTTAAGCCTAAGATCCGCAAAATCCAAAATAATTGGACTGGTTATACCAGAAATAGTTCATCATTTTTTCTCTTCTGTAATTTCAGGGATCGAAGATGTAGCATATGATGCCGGGTACAATGTCATGATTTATCAATCAAATGAATCATTCAATCGTGAGGTAATGGCCTGTGACAACCTGGTTTCAAGCCGGGTAGAGGGTATTCTGATTTCCTCTTCAAAAGAAACAAGAAATTACGACCATATTAAGAGGATTCTTGACAATAGAATACCTGTAGTAATGTATGACAGAGTTTTTGATGAGATAAAAACGGATAAAGTGACAGTAGATGATTTTGAAGGGGCTTATAAAGCTGTTTGTCATATTGCCAGCACTGGCTGTAAACGCATTGCGCACCTTGCAGGACCTCCTGGTCTGCGCATCACAGACCTGAGAAGAAGCGGCTACCTGGAAGCATTAAAGGATAATAAGCTGAAAATCGACAGGAACCTTATCGTTTACTGCGATAATTTTAAACAATCTCTTATCCGCACCAAACAGCTTATGAATCTGCCAGAACCTCCGGATGCTATTTTTACTGTAAATGATCTCACAGCAACCGGAGTCATGAAAACCCTGCATGAAATGGGGCTTAGAGTTCCAATGGATGTTTCGCTGGTTGGTTTCTCAAATAGTCTCATCTCACAGGTCACCAATCCTACTTTAACAACTGTAGATCAGCATGGATACCAGGTAGGACAAACAGCCATTCAACTATTACTGGATAGACTCATGAATACTCATAGTTCACTTCCGTTCATCCACCAGGTTATCAAAACTGATTTGATTATCCGGGATTCAACAAAATCCTCCGTATTAAGAAGATAATTTGCTATGCCCTGACAATCGATCTCAAACGTTTGAAATAAGGCAAATCAAGCGACAAACATCCTGTGACACAAGCCTTTTCGGAATTATTATGCCAATTCCTCTTCTAATATTACTTATTTTTGATAAGCTACATATGTAAGATTGTTAATCTATGAAAACACAGCCACGTTTAAGTTTCTGGCAAATCTGGAACATGAGTTTCGGATTCCTGGGCATCCAAATGGGTTTCGCCCTGCAAAATGCCAATGTTAGCCGGATCTTCGAAACACTTGGTGCCAGTATTGAGAGCATTCCAATATTATGGATTGCAGCACCTGTCACCGGGTTAATAGTTCAACCAATAATTGGACATTACAGTGACAAAACGTGGACAAAGTTAGGGCGCAGAAGACCATTTTTCCTGGTAGGTGCAATTCTGGCATCGCTTGCTCTGGTCTTCATGCCAAACTCACCTACTCTGTGGATCGCAGCCGGAATGCTGTGGATAATGGATGCATCAATTAATGTCTCCATGGAACCATTCAGAGCTTTTGTAGGAGATAATCTGCCATCTGACCAAAGAACGAAAGGCTTTGCAATGCAAAGCTTCTTCATTGGCACAGGAGCTGTTGTTGCCTCCCTCCTTCCCTATATCTTTTCTCATTGGCTGGGAATCGAAAACACTGCAGCTGAAGGAATTATCCCACCTTCTGTAAAATGGGCCTTTTATGTTGGAGCCGCTGTTTTTATCAGCGCAGTACTCTGGACAGTAATTCGATCAAAAGAGTATTCTCCGGAAGAATTGGCTTCATTTGGGAAAGCTGAAGAAACAGTAATTATTGGAGAGGCTGAAGATGCCGAATCTGATTTCTCCCTTTCACCCAATAAATTCAACAAAAGTGGCCTTATCTGGGCTTTTGCCGGCCTTTCTGTAGCTGCCTTGATATATTTCCTTGATTTGAAAACAGAATTGTACATATTGGGATTCGGAATACTTGCTTATGGGGTTTTGCAGCTCATAACAGGTTTTTTTGTTTCAAGAAACTCCTCGAATGGACTAACAGAAATATTAACAGACCTGAGGAGGATGCCACAAACCATGAGGCAATTAGCTGTTGTCCAATTCTTTTCATGGCTTGCACTATTCTCCATGTGGATTTATTCCACTTCCGCTATAACAGGCCATGTTTATGGCACCAGCGATACAACCTCAGTTGCATACAACGATGGAGCAGACTGGGTTGGAGTACTCTTTGGAGTTTACAACGGAGCTGCCGCCCTGTTTGCATTTCTTCTACCTGTTCTTGCACGGTTAACGTCCAGAAAAATAACCCATGCTATTTCACTAATTGCTGGAGGATTGGGGCTATGCAGCATTTTTCTAATTAAAGATCCTAACCTCCTGATCATTCCCTTTATTGGAATAGGCATGGCCTGGGGAAGTATTCTTTCAATGCCTTATGCAATACTAACCGGAAGCCTGCCGAAAACAAAAATGGGTGTCTATATGGGAATATTCAACTTCTTCATAGTAATACCGCAAATCCTGGCCGCAACAATACTTGGTTTTTTAACAGCAAATCTATTTGGAGGCCATGCAATATATGCACTGGTTTTTGGTGGCGTAAGTATGTTCATTGCAGCTCTGTCGGTATTTTTGGTAAAGGATCCGGATGATAAAAAGTTAATCATACAATGAAAAAATATATTCAGGAAGACGAATGGAGGATTATTGAGGAAGGCTTTGAACCTGAACATCACAAGAATTCAGAATCACTTTTCAGTCTGGGTAATGGTCATATGGGCCAAAGAGCCAATTTTGAAGAATCATACTCAGGACCAAGTCTCCAGGGGCACTACATAGCTGGAATATACTATCCTGATAAAACCAGAGTAGGATGGTGGAAAAACGGATATCCTGAATATTTTGCAAAAGTACTTAATGCCCCGTCGTGGATAGGAATCCATCTTGAAATTGATCAGCAGATCATCGATTTATACTCCTTGAAAGTATCAAATTTCAAAAGAGTGCTTGACATGAAAAAAGGAATCCTTTTCAGAGAATTTACAGCTGAACTGAATAATGGCCATAAAATAAAAGTGGCAGCCAAAAGGTTTCTGAGTATTGCCAGACGTGAAATTGGCGCAATACAATATGAAATCACCCCGATCAATTTCTCGGGACAAATAAAGGCGGATTTTTTTATTGACGCAAATATTGCCAACAAGGATTCTAACTATGATGAAAAATTCTGGAACCCCGTTTCAGAATCAGCTGATGACGCTCTTTCAATGGTTACTACTATTACAAAGAAGACAGACTTTACCGTAACAACTGCACAGTGGACAAGAATTGATTTCGATCATTCTCCATCCGGACTATGCCCGGAGAACCATATTGAGACTCAAAAAGTCCATTCTGTCTATAAATTTCCATTGAAAAGAGGACAAACCGCCTCCCTGTATAAGATCGTCTCAATTAATACTTCAAGAGATTATTCAAAAGAATTACTTGAAGAACAAGCCAGACAAAACATCATAGAAGTTGAAGGAATTGGATTTGAGGCACTTGAAAAAGAACACACCAAAGCCTGGGCTGCTAAATGGGAAGAAAGCGACATTGTAATTGAAGGAGATTTATCAGCACAACAAGGTATCCGGTTTAATATCTTTCAGTTAATTCAAACCTATTCAGGCCATGATGCACGCTTGAATATTGGTCCAAAGGGTTTCACCGGCGAAAAGTATGGGGGTAGCACTTACTGGGATACTGAGGCCTACTGCCTTCCTTTTTACCTGAGCACCGCTGATGAGAGTATTCCGAGAAATCTTCTCCTTTATCGATATAATCAACTCGATAAAGCAATTGAAAACGCTCGAAAGCTTGGATTTACAAATGGAGCTGCTCTATTCCCTATGGTGACAATGACCGGAGAAGAATGTCATAACGAATGGGAAATCACTTTTGAAGAGATACACAGGAACGGAGCAATTGCTTACGCAATTTTCAATTATAGCAGACATACAGGAGACGAGTCATATCTGGTCGATTACGGACTGGAAGTTCTGATTGCCATCTCGCGATTCTGGGCCCAAAGAGTTAATTACTCTGCTTTCAGACAGAAATATGTAATGTTGGGTGTTACTGGTCCGAATGAATATGAAAATAATGTCAACAATAACTGGTATACCAACTACATTGCAGTCTGGACACTTAGATATACTCTGAAAGGGATCTCAAGGATTCTGGAAGGATATCCTGATAAAGCAAAACAATTATTTAATAAAATAAACTTTGATCCTCATCAGGAGACAGTTCTTTGGAAGCAAATAATTGAAGACATGCACTTTCCAGAGGATAAAGATCTACAGATTTTTCTTCAACAAGACGGATATCTTGATAAAGAACAAATCATGGCAAGTGAATTAGCCCCTTTCGAACGTCCGATTAATCAGAACTGGTCCTGGGATCGTATTCTCAGATCTTGTTTCATCAAACAAGCAGATGTTCTCCAGGGCATATATTTCTTTGAAAATGATTTCAGTGAGAAAGAAATCAGAAGAAATTTCGATTTCTACGAACCCAGAACAGTTCACGAATCATCACTTTCTCCATGTGTTCATGTAGTATTGGCCACAAAACTCGGCAAACTCGAAAAGGCGTATGAGTTATACTTAAGAACCAGCCGCTTAGACCTGGATGACTACAATCATGAAGTTCATGAAGGATGTCATATTACCAGTATGGCAGGCACCTGGCTTTCTGTTGTAGAAGGCTTTGGTGGCATGAGAGTAAAAAACGATAGCTTACACTTCGATCCTCTTTTGCCTTCGGCATGGAAATCACTTCATTTTAAAGTTCGCTTTAGAAGCCGGTTTGTAAAGGTTAGTATTGAGCATCAAAAACTTCTTATCACTCCATTGGATGGAAAGGCATTCATGTATTTCGTCGACGGGAAAGAGCTGATTGCCGAATAATCACACACATATACCAATGCTTACCCTGGCTTGGTAACTTATTGCTAAGTAATTTGTTATCTTGACCAAGCTATGTATTTGATTAAGCATTTTTCAATGTTCTATCTGGCTGTACTGATTGCCACAGTGCCTGCATTGTCACAAGAATCTCTCATTTTCAAAGACCCACAAGAGATATCAATAACAATTCCTTTCAAAATGTCTCAGAATCTAATAATTCTTCCTGTAAGAATTAATGGATCAGTCCCAATGAATTTTGTTCTGGATTCTGGCATTACAAGTACAATAATAACTGAACTTACCGGGGTAGATACCGTTTCTCTTCAATATGTACGAGAGATAACACTGGCCGGATTGGGTAGTGGTGAACCAGGCACAGCCTATGCTTCAACCGGTAACAAATTTACTATTGATCATCCATCACACTCCGGTTCAGGCATCACCGGTAAAAATCAGGATGTTTATATCCTGACGGAAGACCATTTTAACCTGAGCAAACAGCTTGGAATGCAGATTAACGGACTAATAGGAGCGGCCTTTTTCACCTCCTTTATTGTAGAAATTGACTACACTAATCAGCTCATAACCTTCCATGATCCTGATCGGTTTATCCTTAAGCGCAAATACCGACACTACAAGGAATTCCCACTAGAGTTGATCGGCAAAAAAGCATTTATCAACGCTACCCTTTTACAGTATCCGGATAAACAGATAGACCTGAAACTGCTTATCGATACCGGTGCCAGCCTGTCATTATGGATTTCTGCAGGCTCTAATCCTGATATAGTGATTCCTGACCAAACTATTCCTGCTATGCTCGGACAAGGATTAAGCGGTGCAATTGCTGGTGTTAATGCAAGAGTTATGGGACTTGAGTTTGCCGGGCATAAGTTTAAACACCCGATTATTTCGTTTCCAGACTCTTCTTCTGTTATCGGTATGATGAAAGAATACGAGCGAAATGGAAGTCTCGGAAATGATATCCTCAGGAGGTTTAACATTGTTTTCGACTATCCCCACAATCGAATATTTTTCAAGTCTAACAAAAGCATTACTGACCCTTTCTCATACAACAGAAGCGGCATGGAAATCGAGAAGCCATATTATAACGTACCAGTTTATACTGTATTCAATGTTGTTCCTGACTCCCCAGCAGATGAAGCCGGCATTAAAATGGGCGACCAACTTGAAATGATAAACCATCTGCTCGTCAAGAACCTGCAAATGGATGAAATCAACAGCATACTGCACGGACACGATGGTCGGTCAATCCGAATACGCATCAAGCGAAATGGAGAAAGCCTGAAGGTTCGCTTCAGGCTTCACGGAGAAATATAGAGCCACACAGCCGTGTGGCTTTACAATATCATCTATTTTTTCTTCTTTTTCTCTTCCTTTTTCATTTTATCCAGATATGGAATCCCATCAGTAATCCAATTGGAAGGGTCCTGTTTCAACAAATAATAGTTGAACCACTCATTGATTTTCTTTGTGTAATCCAGAGCATTTTCCTTTTTTCTTACCGCATGGTTTTCTCCTTCATACACTAACATCACATAAGGTTTCTCCATCCTTCGCATTGTGCTATACAACTCTATTCCCTGGTGCCAGTCAACGGCTCCATCCTTATCTCCAAATGCAACCAGCAGAGGCGTTTGAATGTTTTGAGCCTGGAACATGGGAGAGTTTTCAATGTATTTATCCATAATCTCCCAATAAGGCTTGGTAAATCTTCCCTGGCTGGTCTCAAAAATTCCCTGGTTAGGTGATCCTGAATTCCAATAAATCTCTGTATACATAGAAATCATATCAGTCAGCGGGGCCCCGGCAACCGCAGCACTGAAAAGATCAGTCTGAGTTATGATAAAGGCCGTCTGGTATGCACCCCAACTATGTCCCATAAGTCCGATTTTCTCTTTATCGATCATCCCTGTTGATAGCACCTTCTCCACAGCAGGGATTACACATTCTACCGCAGAAACACCAGGGTCATCGAGGCGATAAACAATATCGGGCTGAAAGACAAAGAAACCCTGTTGAACATAATTAGTGGTATTGTAAAAACTCTTTGCTGAGGGATTGATGTAACGATGCAAACCATTCGACAGGATTTCATATATGTAAACCAACATTGGATACTGCTTACCTTCCTCATAATTGGCCGGATAATGTAGCACACCCTGCAAATCTTTCCCACTTTTATTTGTGAAATCAATCAATTCAGCCCTACCCCAGGCAAAATCTTCTTGTTGAGGGTTAGATTGAACAATAATCTTTTTATTAGTTAGACCAGCATCTGCAACAACTAAAGTTGGAGACTGCTCATATGTATTCTCTGTCCACATATATCGCTCAGCCTTTTTTGCCTTTTTAAAACCATATGACGAAATCGCCTTATCGACAAAAATTAATTCTATAGGTTTCTTTCCCCAATTCATAGAATAAAAACCAGACTTCTTTGTTTTATCTCCCGAAATTGATAAATACCATGTCTCTTTTGTGTCCAGATAATCCTTTTCGTTATCTAATCGTCTGATACGGAAAATATTATTATCGCTTCTTCCCTGGGTCAGTCTTTTCGCCTCTGATCCGTTTGGCTTGAAGGCCCATACATCATATTCATCATTAATCAACACATATTTATCTTCTTGTGTCCAGCCTGAAAGGCCCCAGGAAGGTCTTACTTCAGCGGGATGATCATCACGAATATTCCAGAAAGGAACACCCTGGCTCCCAGTCAGATTCACATGCATAAGAGACTCTATATCATACGAGTACCAGTTCCTGTCTTTGAAATACACCACAAACTTCCCATCGGGTGATGAAGAGATGGAGCCGGTAAAATGCTTTAAAAGTTCTTTTTTCTCACCGGTTTTCAAATCCATGATATAATAATCTGCGTAAGTCATTCTGAATTGAGGCTCATAAGGTTTCTCAGTGGATACAATCGCATTTTTTTGATCACCGGTAATGCGTACCTTCCGTATCGTAGAATCAGCAATCTGACGGAAACTATTTGTATTCAAATCCCACATACAGAGAAAACTGAAGTTTTTATCTGTGCTAAAAGTCTTTTTCTGACGAGGCTGAATCTTAGAATCTTTCCAATGCCAAACATCCACACCAGGCAATTTCTCATCCTTTTTTACATCCTTCTTCTTCTTATCCTTCTTATCCTTCTCACCTTCGTCACCAGTCTCACCTTCCTCACCTTCCTCACCTTCCTCACCTTCCTCACCCTTCTCTCCCTTCTCACCTTTTACTTCTTCCTTCGTATCCCCTACTTTCTTCTTACTAATTTCTTTTTTCTTCTTTGCAGAAAGCTCCTGCTCCTGAATACCAAAAAACACAGAGCTCATATCCTCTGCCCAT
>JAYEFL010000076.1:0-4372 GCA_034658635.1 Bacteroidota bacterium
ATTAGCTGTGACATACAAAGGCAGGAGAAAAGCAATTTCAAACTGGGTGTCATCGTGTAGCCTGACCAATGAGCGGCATTTTTCTGATGATCCTGAGTTTAGCCATAGGTCAGGATTCGCAGTAATGCGATTATTTGCCTCGTCATTATCGTGCAGATCAGGATATACATTCTCAACTTCCACAGGTATTGTATCAGTAAGACCACTAATTCCTGCTATGGGGATTTTTATTATCTCATTAACCCTGAGTCCCCAACGAAGACCTGGGTTAGCATCCTTGATTTTTGACACCTTAACCCCATACCGACGTGAAAGGCTGAACAGAGTTTCTTGTTCTGTTACCCTGTGAAACTTGAATGTTCCATTTTCAGAAGGAACAAAGGTCTCTCTGGCTGGTGATAACTGGGTTCTAGGTACAATAATTTCCTTGCCCATGGGAAGAACAACTTCAACACCGGGATTCAAACTGATAAGATCCTGAACCGGGATTTTATATTTCCTGGATATGGCAGACAGAGTTTGTTTGGGCTCAACTATGTGATAAATATATAATTCGTAATCTTTGAACTCGCTCGCAAGCGGCTGAGTGATCTCTATATATGGAATTTTCAGAACCTGACCTTTGTTAATTTCACCAAGACTGATAAACGGATTCTCCTGTGCTATTACTTTGGCTGAAACGCTGTAGGCTTTTGAGATTGAATACAGGGTATGACCAGACTTTACTTCGTGGAGGTAATATTTATCACCACTAAGCTCAATGATGTTGTTTGATCTGACAACTTTTGTAGGAACAAACTGTGCGGAAAGAGGTTGAAATACAAAGATTAGCAACAAACATAACAGGGAAATCAAAAATCTGAAATCCCCATCTACCTTCTGTGTTCTGGCTTTATCCATAAAACGTATTCTGTTATAGAACAAAAATACTAAGATAAGCTTTCAAAACAACTAGTTTTCTCTCAGAACGTATTCATCATATTCAAGTTCAAACCTGAGTTTATGCTTGGCCTCCTCCTGAGCAAGGGATAAAAAGAGGTTTTTGAGGTGACTGTCTGGTGCTCTTTCAGCCAGTGCAGAATATAATTTGAAAGCTGCTTTTTCCTGGCTCATAGCAAAAACAAGAACTTCTTGATAATCAAGATCATCACTTGCCCTGACTTCCCCTGTGTAATCAGCAATCTTCATGTCAGCGATCTTCTCAGAAGCGATAGTAAAAGTCCCTTCTTCTTTTATTTTTATGATCCTGGCTTTATGCCCCATTTCCTCCTTGGCAAATTGCATAAAGACATTTTTCATATCCTGAACTTTGGCTTTTTCTGATAGCCCGATATATAAATCAACGGCTCTTTGCTCTGCTGCCATAGCAAAATCCAGAATCTCATCAATGGAATTGAATACCTTCATAATGATCTAAATTAATTCTTACTTAAATGAATTCTCAAATGATTCATCAAATAGTTTAACCAACAAATCGCAACCATGTTTAAAAAATACTGAATAATGATCTTCGGTTGTAGGAGTAAGTGCCCGGTCAGATGACTGTTTCTTTTCTCCAACATATTTTAGAACCTGATAATGTGCATCATTCACATCATTTATTCCATTAATCCCAAATGCCTTCATCATCCCGATTAGTTGTTGACTTGAATTCAAATCTGATGTGGGATCAAGATTCTCTTCAAAGACCTGAATCATTTTCTGAGTATTTGTGAAACTTCCAGCAAATTCTCCAGGCAATGATGCTGGTAGTATAAGATTAGCCAATTGGCTTGTTTCTGATAGAAAATAATCTTGTACCACTATGAACTCGGATTGATTTATCCAATTTTCAACTTCTTCGCGATAAACTGCGCATCCTAGCGGGTCTTCACCAAATATGAAAAGGTTTTTCACCTTATCAGCTTCCAGAGCCTGTACAGGATCATAATCTGAAGCGAAATCCAAATCGATTAATCCCTGCGAATTATTTTTCTCTCTTAAGCAAATGAGTCCACTGGCTGTTTTGCCAAGCTTTCCGGTAATCAGTGCCAGATTTCTTATCTCTGTTATCTCAGAGGAAGTCAGATCTATATCAGAAAAGACTATAACTGCATTTTGTTCATTGTTATATAAATTCGCAAATGTTTCAATCCTTTCCTGAGGAATTCCTGAAAGCAAAATCAGATCAAAGTAGTCTTCTTTCAGCAAATCTTGTTTGTACTCTTCTACATCACCGACATGATCTTTCAGATAGAGGTCATTTTGTTTATTTGTTGAAAGAAGATAATGATTCACTGCTTTCAAAAAGCAAGAGTAAGATTCGACCAGAATACTTGAATCTGCCTTGCTCTGAAGTTTGCTTTGCTCCATTAAACTAATATAGCTTAGCTGCACTCCGTGCTTGTTATGTGCCTGATTGACAATAAATCCGGCAACAGCATTTTCTTCATGCACTTCTGTTCCGATAAGGAAAATATGACTTGCTTGATTTAGCTGGCTGAATGGTACATTAAGATCAGAGGCATTATGAAAGGCCTCTCCACGACCCAGATAATGAAAACTGCCAAACTGATTAGTTTTCAGTGCCTCTTGTCCGAATTTCTTGATTAAATATAATTCTTCATTACTCAGTCTGGCACCGGCAAAGATCATATTTTCATCGGCATTTACTCCATCTGCTTTATCTTTTATGAGGCTGAATGCTTCCTTGAAAGTGATTTCTTCATAACCTTCATGGGTCTTGAGCAATGGCTTGGTTATGCGATCTGTTCTGTTTCTGTATTGGTATCCGAATTTACCATAGCGACAAAGATTTCCTTCAGGATTTACAAGGCCATTAGCTCCCGTCATTTCCCAGGTAAAGGAATTGTACATCTCAGCGTTTATCGAACATCCTACCGAGCAATAGTTGCAAATGAGTTCTTTCTTTTGAAGTTTAACCGGGCCTGGTTTAAATGTTTTGTTTTCTGTCATTGCTCCTGTGGGGCATGCTGAAATACACAGACCACATGACTCGCAGTTGGTTTCTACAAGAGAATCTCCCATACTTGGGGCAACATATGTTTCGAATCCGCGGTTAACCAGTCCTAGTGCACTGGCTCCAACAACTTCCTGACAGATTCTTATACAGCGACTACAGAGGATACATTTGTTATTGTCAATTTCAATATAAGGATGATCAAATTTAACATCAAAGCTTTGATAATCACCAGCATATTTGCTTTGGTCTGCCCCATATTGATCACATAATTGCTTTAGGTTACAGGTGAAATATTCTGTGCAACCACATTCAAGACAACGGGCTGTTTCTTCCAGAGCCATTTCCTCGGTGTAGCCTAGTTCAACCTCATTAAAATTTTGTCGGTTTGTTGGAAGAATGAGGGGCATCTCCTGACGTAATTGTTTTGTATATTTCAGTGTATATTGAGCTGAATCCTGCTTAGTGAAATTATCTTTCTTGGATAGGAATTCCTTAGGTTCTGGAGTGATTTTTTCACCTGACAGGAACTGATGACAACTTTTGGAGGCAATTTTTGCCTGAGCAATGGCCTCAATCAGGGTAGCCGGGCCAGTGACTCCGTCGCCGGCTGCAAAAATGGAAGGAATGCCTGTTTGGAGACTGGCTTTATCGGCATCAATATCACCCCAGCGATTGATTTTTAGCTCACCCTCTTCACTGTTCGCATTTATATCATCAATAAAATTAACCTGGGTTTTTTGTCCGATAGCTGCCAGAACATAATCCAGTTCGAGCTCATATTCAGATCCTTCAATGGGTATTGGTCGCCGTCTGCCAGATGCATCCGGTTCACCCAATTCCATTTTTATTACGGTCATTGTTCGGATATCGCCAGTGTCATCTTTATGAATTTCTACCGGGTTGTTCAGGAAAAGATATTCTATTCCTTCTTCTTTTGATTCATGAATTTCAATTGGATTTGCAGGCATTTCCTTTTCGGTACGGCGATATATCACATATACTTTTTCGGCACCAATACGCATTGCAGTACGGCAACAATCCATAGCAGTATTACCACCTCCGATAACAGCTACAGTTTTTCCTGAGAAGTCTGGCTTTTGCTCTGTTATTTCAATATTTCGGAGGAAATCGATTCCGCTGAAAACGTTGCCGGCATCATCTCCAGGGCATCCAACTCCTGTTCCCTTTTGTGAACCAATTGTCAGTACCGTAGCCTGGTACTTATCCTGTATTTCCTTATAAGAGATGTTCTCTCCTAATTTTGTGTTGTAAAAGATTTGTGTGCCCAGGTCTGTGATATTTGCCACTTCAGCATCCAGAAGTTCATTTGGCAGACGGTAGGGAGGAATTCCGTACCTGAGCATTCCACCTGGATTCGGACTTGCTTCATAAATATCAACCTGATGTCCT
>JAYEFL010000077.1:0-16629 GCA_034658635.1 Bacteroidota bacterium
ACCCGGGTCTGGATCAGGGGGCGGAGGAGGCGGTGGAGGTGGATTACCGGTGTTTCCGTCACCACCGTCTCCGGCATAAACGAATCGCATTTCTTCAATTGTAAGGGTCCTGATCTCCCTTTTTTTTCTCAGGCTTGCAGTGCTTGTCCATTGCTGTATTTGTTTTAGTTAAACATTGGATTTATCACTCTATTACCGCAGTTAAAAGGAAAACCTTAATGGTTTTATAGCATTATTTTTTTGGCAGTAAAACAATTCGCCTGATGTTCAGGCGTTTAGCTTATTTTCTGACTTTTGCTGAAAAAAAGTTGCCAAAATCCATTAAGGTTTTCCTTTTAACTGCGGTATATAGTTAGAGAGTCGATGAAGTCAGCGTATTGAAGAGAGAACTATTATTTGTAAGAGAAACTATAACACCGATAAGTGTTCATACCATGTGGAAAAAAAACAGGATATTTCGTACATTTACTTACGCGAATAGAATAAACATGTTCAGATTAGACCTGCAAAAGATTCTTTTCTTCAATTTTTGTTTGTGCCTTGCTGTATCAAGTATTCAAGCACAGACCAATAACTTGAAAGGCGACGGAGAAGTTTTCTACCGCGAGACTTTCGATTGGGGAAATCCAGCAGATGAGAGGGGCTGGACTCTGCCTGACGGTTATTACATGGAAGATCCAACAGACAATGGTTTTAACTGGCACTGGTGGCCCAATGACAGTTTAATTGCGGAATCTACTATGGAACCACCACTCCGCTCAACTTCTGCAGAGGATGGTCATCTTTGCCTGTTTGCTGATTTATATCAAAATTATGTTTTCACAGGAGACAGGTTGCCAATTGATAATTCTATTGTTTTTGCACCGATTGATTGCAGTGAGCATTCCTCTGTTATCCTCCAATTTGAAACTAATTTTATGAATTCCGGATCTGAAGGTTATTTACGTGGATTTTGGTTGAATTTTGTTGAAGTTTCAAATGATTATGGTATGCATTGGGCGTCATTTCGGGCTGGCCTCAATGCTGGACATAAGATACGTCCGAACGACATTGGTCCGGGAGAAACAACACTCTTTAGTGCCAACATAACTGCAATTGCAGCGGGTATGCCTAGCGTATTAATTCGTATCAAATGGCAGAATTTCTTTGGAAGGTATTATTATTTAATCGATGACCTTGAGCTTGTCGAAGCATTGGATAATGATATTCGTCTTGAATATGTTGATGTTCTATGGGATAATCTCATACCCGAAAGGGATGAAAGTATCAGTTATATGATGCCAATTTCTCAACTTGGAAATGGATACGGATTCCATCGGTTTGAATCAAGTATTTCCAACATGGGTGAGTTTGACCAATCTGATATTATTCTAGATTTGACTATTACGAAGGATGATTCAATCGTATTTCAAGCCAAAGAAACATCACCGTCATTAGATATTTATTGGAAAGATACTTTACAGATTGAAGGAAGATTTGAGCCCACAGAATTTGGGAGTTATGCTATAAAATACGAGTTATCACAAACTGAGAAAGAAGATAATCCTGTAGACAATGAGAAAACCTTATTTTTTCATGTTACCGATTCAATATATAGCAGAACAGTTGATGAACCCAAAAGTGCCTATTCATATGGTTCCTCTAGATATGGTAGAGATGAATTCTTTTTTCATGCAAATATCGACCATTTCATAGGGTCAATATTCCCTATCTATGGAGATTGTGAAATTGATGGAGTTTCGGTTTATATTATGGGTGGATTGGCAGATGGACTAATTGATTTTCGTTATGTAGCCTTTAAGGAGGTCAGAGATGAAGATGATGAAATTACAGATCGCGTTTTGCTCCTTACTTCTGAACGAGTTGACCTGGATTCTTCTATGTTCAATCAATGGATTTATATGCCATTGGATAAAGATGGTGAATCGGAGTTTGTTAAGGCAGGAGATGTGCTATACGCTGGAGTCCAATACAGTAACTATCATGAAGATGAAGTAGTCAGACGAGATAAAGGTTTGAGCATCGGGTCTGACAGGGTCTTGCCAAGACACTTTACAAGTACAATGGGATATTCACCATTGGGTTGGTGGGATCATTTTTATTTAAAGGAAAGAAATTTAATGATCAGGCTGTTAATTAATGATCATTCCAGTACATCTGTTCAGGGTGAGCCATTCACCAATCCATTTTCGCTTCAACAAAACTTCCCAAACCCATTTACTGATGAGACAAATATCACATATACATTATCACAGCCAGGTTCGATTGATATTGTGATTAGAGACATAACCGGTAAAACCGTAATGGTGATTAATGAAGGAATGAAACCCCCTGGCGAGCATTCTGTCTCATTAAAGGTGATGGAATTAGGAGCTGGTCTTTATACATACACAATTATTGCAGGTGATCTTCAGGAAACTAAGCAGATGATTGTCAGTAAATAGGGCTATTCTCTTCCTTGGCTCTTTATTATCAAAAGAATTTGCCAGCCAGAGTGCCCTTAACCCATGTTATTATCGTTGGGTATAACATAGCTTCCATCACCAATGAGGAAGGAAGGTAACCTTATTCCTTACAGGGGGCTAACCCTATGCCTTAGCCTTAAACCCGAAATGCTCCTTCCATCACAATTTGCTCGGAGTTTGGGATCTTTAGCTTTTTTGCAAGCCAAGGCCAGGTTTTAACTACAGACCGTACTTCTTCAATCACGACAGACATGTTTTCTTGTGTCAAAAGGAAATATTCACCTACACTACGCGCCAAATCAAGATCTAAAGAGTTGTCATAAGTGTCGATATTAAGTGATAGTCCGGCTTTGTCGACATCCGGGTTGATGTCATACGCGGGTGACAGGCTCCATCCTCTCTTACTCAAAAGAAAGCCATGGTTTCGTAAATGATCATCGGTATTGGAAATCATTATGTTAAATACTATTCTACGCCAAAGTTGTGCCAGGTCTTTTTCTGGTTTAGCCGCGTGAAATTGGATGAATTCAGCAATTTCCAGGTAACTTGGGGTAGCATCTCTGAGAAGGTCTTCATTGTAACCTGTCATAGTCATTGCGGATGCGAAATGTACTCTTTCACCATTTTGCCGATCAAACCTTTTGGTGAAAAAAGTATGGTGCCTGTTGCCCACTTTTTGAATCTTTGATGGTGCCATTTCTATTCCGGCATGAATAGCAAGTTCATAAGCAAGGTATTCCCAAAGAGCCTTATCAATACTGTCGTTTCTCGACGGGAATTTGGCAATCCATAATTGCTGTTGTCCATCAAAGATATTTGCTTTCGGTCTGGCTCCTCCAAGTGATGATCCCGGGGCTATAAGAATAGCTAACCATTTGTTCAATTCCTTAAAAGAACCACCTGATTCAATTTGATCAGCAGCGTTTTGTAATTCACCAACCGACGACCAGGGAGGAGTGGGGTAATCAGCATTATTATCAAGGAATGGCCCATCCTGATCTAACTTATACCTTAGGGCACCTGATCGGCACTCATCGAATACCCCGAGCAGGAAATCAATATCATATAGCTTAGGGCTGGTTTTGTTTGTTTCCTTAGCCGTCAGTGCAGCTCGCCTTTTCATCAATGTTCGTCCCCATGTATCAGGCATTGAATCCAGAAACAATCCAAATGTTTCCTTCTCAACCGGATATTGTTGTCCTGAATACCATGCAATATCAGGATCTAGCATGAATTGTTCTGTAGAATTGATCCATCCTTTGTCATATTCAAAACTGAACGCTTTTCTGCCCCTCGCCTTATGTGTTGATAAGATACCTATCATTACCGGATCTTGCATTCCGAGCCAATGGGCATAAACGTATATATCAGTTTTGTCTTTCATAACAAAGCAAGATCCTGCAGTTTCCGGCCTAATTCATCATCGGCAGCCAGCTTAAGTATATCTTTTTGCAGCCCGAGCACACGAAGTACATTGAACAGGGCTCCAATGGAAACACTGGATTTTCCTTTTTCAAGCAGGTAAAGAGTATTTCGAGAGATATTTGCCCTTTCAGATACCTGAGTTGCAGTAAGCTTTCGTCGCTTTCTGGCAAGCCTGATATTCTCACCAAGTTGCTCCATCATTTCCTGATGTTTTGGGAATAGTATGACTGCCTTTCTTTTCAAGATGTGTAATGAATTAAGTACAAATATAATAAAATTGGATGAAATATAGTACAAATACTTCTATACACTACGAAATGCCCTCCAATTTATCACCTTAATCCCACTACTCCTGCTTTGAGTTTCATCACCTGCCTAAAGAATAGCTTAAGTTGTTGGAGTTAATTCCCGGGAAAAGCTTACTTTAGAAAAATATGCCAAATCTTTATATCCTGTCTGGTTGCAATGGTTCAGGTAAAACAACCGCCTCATTTACAGTCTTACCGCAAATGCTGGATTGTGACATTTTTATTAATGCCGACGAAATTGCACGTGGATTGTCTCCATTGAACCCAAATAAGGCAGCTATTGAAGCCGGACGATTATTAATTGCAAAGATTGATAAGCTGATTGTGGATAAAAAGGATTTTGCCTTTGAAACTACTCTGGCGCCCAGAGGCTATACAAGAACAATTCAAAAGGCACGATCATACGGATATCAAATAACACTCCTTTTTTTTTGGTTAGACTCTGTTGATCTGGCATTCGAAAGAGTTAAGACAAGAGTTCTTGAAGGAGGTCATGATGTACCCAATTCTACTATCAAAAGAAGATATTTCGCAGGTCTTACAAACTTATTCAAACTATATATTCCTATTTGTGACTACTGGATGGTATTCAATAATTCAATGTCGCCATCTGAGTTAATTGCAGAGGGCTACGCTGAAAATACCCCTGTAATTAAAAATAATACTACATTTGCAACGATAAAACAATTGTCCCTCTATGACCCAAAAGCATAATCCCATACGGGAGAAGGTTCTCAAGGGGCTGAAGATCAGCCACAAGAAACTTATCAAAACCAAGAAGGAGAGAAACTTCGATCTGGTAATCTCAGACAAAGGAAAAGTTGTTCGGATTCCTGCGAAGGATTTGAAATGTGTTTAAGAGTTCTGAAAAAACCCTAAGAAATATTGGCATTGTAGCTCACGTGGATGCCGGAAAAACTACCATTACTGAGAATTTCCTGTTTCTCGGTGGTACTATCCGGCAAAAAGGATCAGTCGATAACGGATCGGCCGTGACAGATTCTTTACCCATCGAAAAGGAGCGTGGTATTTCAGTACGCTCAGCTTCAAATTCCTTTATCTGGCAGGAACATCAGATCAATATTGTGGATACCCCGGGACATGCAGATTTCTTCGGAGAAGTTGATCGGGTTCTGGGTGTGCTCGATGGTGTAATATTGGTGATTTCAGCAGTGGAAGGATTGCAGGCCTCAGTCTATGTACTATGGGAAGCCCTGCGTCATTTGAATATCCCTGTTATCGCATTCATAAATAAAATTGATCGCCCCGGGTCAGATTACCATCAGATTATCAGTGATATAGAGGAGGAATTAGGAGCTAAAGCATTTTCGCTTAATGTTCCTGAGGAAGAGGGGGATGATGATTTTAAGGTTGCCGGGCTGTCTTGTTATGGGGAGCTCCCTTTGGGCCCTTCGACTCCGCTCAGGGACCATGCAACGGAGAAGAGTTTAGAAGGACTTGCAGGCTTGGATGAAGAGTTTCTGGAAGAATACCTGGAAGGGAAGGAGATAGATGAAAAACGACTGAATGCTCTGATCAAAAAGTATACTGTCTCGGGTGAGCTACTGCCTGTCTTCTGTGGATCGGCAAAGCTGGATAAAGGGATGGAGGAGCTGATGCAGGGGATAGTCGATTTTATTCCCGAGGCTGGTCAGGATGTTAACGGAGATTTGTCAGCAAGGATTTTTAAGATTGAGCATGATAAGGCTCTGGGACGAGTAGCCCACATCAGGATGTTTAGCGGTATCTTGAAAAACCGTGATCTGGTGTGCAACTCCAGATTGAAGAAAGAGGAAAAGGTGGCACAGGTACGGAGAAACCATGCGCATAAATCAGAAGATACAGGCGAGATCAAAGCCGGGGATATTGGTATAGTAAGTGGATTCAGCAAGGCCCGACCAGGGGATGTTCTTGGGAGAAAACAGCTTGCTAAGGAAAGCCGTAACCTCCAGATTCCGGTATTGCTGGTGAAGGTTAGACCGGTGAAAATGGAAGAAATTCAAAAGCTCGCCGATGCCCTGACTGAATTAAATACAGAAGATCCTCTGCTGGATTTTCAGTGGTTCAGAGAAGATCAGGAGTTTCAGCTAAAATTGATGGGAGGCATGCAAAAAGAAATTCTGACAGGTATCCTGAAGAATCGCTTCGGCGTGGAGGCTGAATTTGAATCTCCAACGGTCATTTATAAGGAAACACCTTCCAAATTGGCAACAGGATACGTAGAATACACAATGCCAAAGCCCTGTTGGGCGGTGATGAAATTTGATGTTGAACCCCTGCCTTTAGGCTCAGGCTTACAATTTGTTTCAAGAGTAAGAGTGGATAATATCCAAAGGAAATATCAGAATGAAGTAGAGACTACAATCCCAAAAGTTTTAAAGCAAGGAATCAAAGGCTGGGAAGTAACAGATCTGGAGATAACAATGACAGAGGGTGAAGACCATGAAATGCATTCAAGGCCAGGTGATTTTGTGCTGGCCACAGCTATGGGAGTGATGAGGGCTCTGAAAAATGCAGGCACAAATCTTCTGGAACCTGTTTATGCCTTTGTGCTGGTTTTCCCAGAAGAATACCTCGGCGCAATAAGCAGCGATCTGACTCAAATGAGGGGTAATTTTGAGACTCCTGATTTTTCAGGAGGAATGGTGCGTCTAAAAGGGAAAGTACCGGTAGCAACATCACTCGATTACCCAATAAGAATCTCTTCCCTGACAAGCGGACGAGCACAAATAAGATTCACATTCGGAGGCTACCAGCCCTGCACAAATGCCCAAGGCCGAACCCGAGCATACAAAGGAGTAAACCCCTTGGATGAAAGCCTTTGGATACTACACAACCGAGGAGCCTACAAAGCAAACGAATGATATTGTAGGGACAGGTCGCGACCTGGCCCTACTACCCCCCAATTGCAAACCTAACAGCAGCCTCAGCATGTAACCGAGTAGTATCCAGTATCGGCACAGAAACATCTTCCTTCTTGACCAAAAGAGGAATCTCAGTGCATCCTAGAATAATTCCTTCAGCCCCCTGGTCAATGAGCTTTTCAATAATCCTCAGATACTCATTTTTACTATCTTCCATGATGGTGCCAAGGCATAATTCCTTGTAGATAATCCTGTGTATGATATCCATATCGGTATCATCCGGAGTAAGAACTTTCAAGCCGTGTTTTTCTGCTAAACGTCCTTTGTAAAAATCCTGCTCCATGGTAAACCGGGTTCCCAGCAAGGCAACTGTTTTAAGTCCTTGTTTTTTTATTTCTTCAGCTGTGGCGTCAGTTATGTGGATAAGCGGGATGGATACCCCGGCACCAAGCTCTTCAGCCATTTTATGCATGGTATTGGTGCAGATGATAATAAAATCAGCCCCTCCTTTTTCCAGTTTTTGTCCGGCTTCAACCATGATCCGGGTCAGCTCCTCCCAATTATTATCGTGTTGCAACTGTGCAACAGGACCAAAATCAACAGAATACATCAGGCATTGAGCCGAATGCAGACCACCCAGTTTTTCTTTGATTTGCTCGTTCAGAATACGATAATATTCCAGAGATGATTCCCAGCTCATTCCGCCTATCATTCCAATTGTTTTCATGTTATTATTATTTCACGTTAACGATTCGGTCCCCGTTCCGGTTCCGTGTTTCGGTTTCGTGTTCCGGTAGGGACAGGTCGCGACCTGTCCCTACTGTCCCTACACCTATGGCGATTACGAAATGTTGAGTTCTGAAATATATGGCTTCTGCATCAATTGCCGGTGTTGACATGCAAATATCTCCTATGGGATTTTTGGATAACAATTCATATTCTGGTCCTGCCTTTATCACATAAACTGTTCCTTGTTCTGAACTAAAATACACTTTCCCATCAGATGCAACGCCTGATGCGGTAAAGGCTTGCATCCCTATAGTCTGTTTATACATTACCTCACCTGTTAAGGCTTTAAAAACGGTCAGGGCTCCATTTCCACGGAGGTTGTACAGGTAATCGCCATAAATCAGAGGGGTTTGCATGTAGGCTCCACCCCTTTTTATACTCCACACAATGTGTTCATTATTAGTTTCTTCTTTGCCAAGAGTAATGTCTCCCTTTGCTGTTGGTTTAACCACGTAGATCGGTGAGTAACGACCATGAGCATTGTTGATGAAAATATGATCATGTGCAATAACGGGGGTAGTTGAAGGTGCATCACCACCGCCACTCATTCTCCAAATAACTTCTCCGGTTTCAAAATCATATCCACCCATATGTTTCCAGCCGTTGACAATAATCTGAGCCGGTTCATGATTATCATAAATTGTGGGTGTGCCCCAGGATGCAATCTCATCGCGATCTTGCCTCCATATTTCGTTTCCACTGTGCAAATCAAAACTGGCAATAAAGCTTTGTTCAACAACATCGCACTGAACTATTACGTGGTCTTTATAGATTATCGGTGATGCTGCTATTCCCCATTCAACCTCCGGATTGGTAAACGGACCGGCATTCAGACGTCCAAGATCTTTTTTCCAGATCAATTGTCCTTCAAGATCGTAACAATACAATCCCTGTGATCCGAAGAAAACAACCAGATATTTCCCATCAGTTGCCGGAGTAGGATTTGCATGTGACGATTTTGTATGTCGGTTGGTAATTGGAACTCCCTCATATGCAATTTGTTCCCATAATATATCGCCTGTATTTTTATTCAGGCAATACACTTTGAACTGATGAACAGATTCGTCAGGATCTTCATCAATATCCCCATATAATCCAACTTTTAGTCCATCATTTCCGGATGCCGAAATGGCTGTACTGACAAACAGTTTATCTTCCCAGATCACCGGACAGGAATGCCCTAAGCCGGGAATCGCAGTCTTCCATTTGATATTCTCTCCTTTTTCAACATCCCAGGAGGTGGGGGTATTGGCATTGTCTAAATATCCTTGTGCTTGGTATCCACGAAATTGAGGCCAGTTCTGGGAGAAGACCGAAGACCCAAGACCTAAGACGCAAATTAGAGTTAAGACTAAAGAATCAGGAATGAAGCTTTTTATTTTCATAGTGCAGAATTTGGGTTAAAACTATGGAAAAACGAGGAATTCTATATTATTGACGCAAAATGGGTTGGAAAGTTACAATTTCCTAATCACCTTAAAACTTGCGAAAGACGAAAGACGAAAGACGATTGACGAAAGACGTCTTGGTGAACCTGTTAAATATCAATCTCAATTTTGTTGTACAGCACCCCTAATCTTGAAGTATTTAACTATTTTGTAGAACTATTAATATTGAATTACATGAAAAGAATTGCATTGTTTGTCTTGACCCTGTTATTTGTTGGATTAGCCTCTGCACAAGAAGCCTCAAGATGGCGTGGCCCTTCAGGCGACGGAAAATATCCGGGATCCGGATTACTGAAAGAATGGCCTGAGGATGGCCCTGAAATTCTTTGGAGTTTCGAGGATCTGGGAAAAGGATTTTCTTCACCGGTTATTTATGATGGTAAGATTTATATTACCAGTTCTGTTGAGCCAACAGGCTATGTTTATATTTTGAGCATGGATGGGAAGCTGCTTAATAAATATCCTTACGGAAAAGAGTTTTTTGAAAGCTATGAAGGAACTCGCTCGTCACCAACTCTGGTTGGAGATCTGCTTTATATTGAGTCGGGGTATGGAGTTGTAAGTTGTTTGAAAGCTGAAACCGGTGAAATAGTGTGGGTGAAAGATTTATTTTCTGATTTCGATGGAGAGAATATCCGCTGGGGTGTAACTGAAACCCTTGTTGTTGATGGCGATGTGCTGTATGCTACCCCTGGTGGGAAAGAGAACTTCCTCGTGGCTCTTAATCGTCATACTGGTGACCTGATCTGGTCATCAAAAGGAGTTGGAGAAAAAACTGCTTATTGTACCCCACAAATTATTAATCTTCCCTCAAGAAAGCTGCTTGTAACCCATTCAGAAAGCCATATTATAGGCATCGATTCTAAGGATGGAAAAGTGCTTTGGTCTTATGAGCATCCTAACCAATGGTCGGTTCATCCGAATACCCCTATCTATCATGATGGCGGAATTTTTTATTTCAGCGGCTATGGTAAAGGTGGCGGAATGCTGGAACTGTCAGAAGATGGAAGTTCTGTTAAGCAAAAATGGTACAGCGAGCGTTTTGATACCAGGATGGGTGGAGCAATTCTGCATGATGGATATATCTATAAATCAGGTGACAAGAACAGGTACTGGTTTTGTATCGACTGGGAAACCGGTGAGGAGAAATATGCAGTCAAAGATCTTGGAATCGGAGTTACTATCTTTGCTGATGGTATGCTTTATTGTTACACTCAAAGAGGTAATCTGGCTCTTGCTAAAGCCACACCTGAGGGCTTTGCTATTAGCGGCAAAACAAAAGTAGAACTGGGTTCTGAACAACACTGGGCTCATCCGGTAATCCATGAAGGAGTACTCTATCTACATCATGGTTCTGCCCTGATTGCATACAAGATAAAATAGACTTTATCAGGGTAATTTATATCTTCGACATGGAGATGTGATTATTGTGTATGAAGAAAAGATTACCAAATATTATTCTGGGCCTGTTTGTCGCGATAATTACCGGCACTTTGTTTTGGTGGCAAATCTATAATCCAGTGAAAGCCATTGTTTTAAGTGAGCCAGGAATGGATAACCGGATTGCCGGAGATGCAGTAGTAGAAGTAGTCAAAATAGGTGAAATGTTTTCCAGTCTGGCCGAATCAAATATAAGCGGCACAGAATCATGGCCCAGGTTCAGGGGTGCAGACATCGATAATATCTCAAAGTCGCAAATTCCCCTGATTGATAAATTTCCTGCCGGAGGACCAAAAAAACTTTGGTCAGTTAACTTAGGCGAAGGTCATGCTGGTGCTGCTATTTATGATGGGAAAGCTTACCTTCTGGATTACGATGAGGTACGCCGGGCAGATCTTTTACGATGTTATGAACTAAGCACTGGAATCGAACTTTGGCAAAGAGGATACCGGGTGGCAATAAAGAGAAATCATGGAATGTCACGAACCGTACCTGCTATCACCGAAAAATATATTTTAACTATCGGTCCGCGCGGACACGTAATGTGCCTCGACCGCGAAACCGGAGATTTCCGTTGGGGCATAGACCTGATTACTAAATATCAGTCTGAGCTTCCCTTTTGGTACACAGGCCAATGTCCGCTAATCGATAATGGAGTCGCTATACTTGCTCCGGGAGGATCATCGATAATGATCGGTGTGGATTGTGAAAATGGAGAAACGTTGTGGGAAACTGCTTGTCCCAAAAACTGGAAAATGTCACATGCCTCAATTACCCCATGGGCCTTTGGTGGACGCAAAATGTACGTTTACAGTGCGGTTGGCGGTGTTTGTGGAATTGCAGCTGATGGCCCGGAACAAGGAAAAATACTTTGGTCAACATCAGAATGGAATCATTCAGTTGTGGCCCCAACAGCGGTGTGTATGCCTGATGGTAAAATATTTTTATCAGCCGGATATGGGGCCGGAAGTATGATGATTAAGATTGAGGAGGCCGGAGGAGGCTTTTCAGTCAGTGTTCTTGATGAATACAAACCGATTGAAGGATTAGCATCTGAACAACAAACACCTTTATACTATAAGGGCAAACTGCTGGGAATTCTTCCAAAAGATGCCGGGCCACTCCGAAATCAATTCGTCTGTGTTGATCCGGCTAATCCTAAAAAGATATTGTGGTCAAGCGGAAAAGAAACCCGCTTTGGCCTCGGCCCATATATCATTGCAGATAATAAATTCTTCATTCTGAGCGATGAAGGTGAACTCACAATTGCCCGTTTAAGTACCAGATCTTGGGAAGAACTTGACAAATTTGAAGTTCTGGAAGGTCACGATGCATGGGCCCCAATTGCCCTGGCCGACGGATATATGGTGATTCGGGATTCAAAAACTTTGATCTGCCTGGATATGAGAAAATAAAGGACTATGAAGAATAAGTGGATTGGAATATTTGTGATTGTCGTTGTTGTTGTGGTTGTCGCACTTGTCGTTGCTGATGCATTAAATAATCGCACTGGCAAAAGAGGCGATAACCCTTATAAACTCGAAGTAGATCAATATTATCAGGTTGATCCTGATATGATTCTGTATAAAGAAATCAGGCAAATCAGACTGGGTGAAAGTAAGCCTTTCGGATTGGATTATGCTAATGGGAAATTGTATTTGCTGCTAAACAAAACAGTAAAGATAATATCAGAACGAGGGGAGGAGATTTCAATGATTAATCTGCCGGATACGGCCCGCTGCATTCACGTTAACGGTGATTTGATTTATTTGGGTTTCAGATATTATGTGGGACAGTATCATCAGGATGGAAGACTAATCAAATTGTGGGATCCTCTGGGGGAGAATGCTGTAATCACATCTCTTGCCACTAAAAATGAAATCGTTTTTGTGGCCGATGCCGGAAACAGGCGGGTACTCCGATATGATACGCACGGAAATATTGAAATGCAATTTGAAGGTAAGCGAAATGCTGACGATGCCCATGGATTTATAATACCCAGTGCGTTTTTTGATCTGGCCGTTTATCAGGATGAACTTTGGGTGGTAAACACTGGAATGCATTCATTTGAAAACTATACGGATGATGGAGAATTGAGAGGATTCTGGGATAAAATTTCTATGAAAATTGAGGGTTTCGCCGGTTGCTGTAATCCTGCCCAGATGACAATCGATTCTGAAGGCAATTTTATTACTTCGGAAAAGGGATTGGTAAGAATTAAAATATATAAACCTTCGGGTGAATTGATCGGAATAGTTGCCGCTCCTGATAAATTTAAAGATGCATATTATGCCCCCGAAGTTACAGTTAATGAGCAGGGTGTGATCTTTGCTCTGGATTTTGAAACAAAAATGATCCGAATCTTTGAAAAGAAATAAAATGGATAGGAAAGCATTTTTTGAAACAGCAGGACGATGGGGGATGCTTGGATTGATGGCCTTGCTGGTTGGAATATTCATTAAACGCAAAGCCTTGAGTCTTGATCCGGAATGTGATCCAAAGTTTTGCGATAGTTGCAGTAAACGTAATTCATGCGAGAAGCGGTGAAATGAAAAGGCGGAAACAAAACAGATTATCAGGATATGATTATAGCAGTGATGCATTATATTTTGTTACCTCGTGTACGCATGACAGGGTTCACCATTTTGGTATCGTCAAGAATTACCAGATGAATCAGAATGTATATGGTGAGATCGCCCAAAAACAATGGTTATGGTTAGCAGAAAAATATAATTACGTGATTTTACACCAATTTGTAATAATGCCAAATCATATTCACGGGATCATCGAAATCAATCGTAAACGGATTCACCGTGTCCATGGTGTCCATGGTGTCCATGGTGTCCATGGTGTCCATGGTGTCCATGGTGTCCATGGTGTAGGGTCCGGTGGCGGCGTGTCCCTACGGGCCCGGGGACGGGACCCGGCACCGGGCCGGGAACGGGAACGGGAACGGGAACGGGAACGGGAACGGGAACGGGAACGGGAACGGGAACGGGAACCGAAAATCAAATCATTATCCGAATTGATGGGTGCGTATAAAACCACCACGTCCAAACAAATTCGCAAATTGGGAAATACGGGTTTTTCATGGCAACGATCGTTCCATGATCATATTATCAGAACCCCAAAAGATCACGAACGAATCTCAAATTATATTGCTGCAAATCCCCAAAATTGGGAGGATGACACCTTTTTTACTGAACAATAATGACAAAGAAAAAAACCCGTCGTGATTTCATCGATGCTACCGTGAGGGCAGGATTGTTCATTGCCCTTGGCGGACTGGGGGCATTTTCGGCTACTAAAGCCACACGCGGTCATACGGTTTGGCAGATTGACCCCTTTAAATGTACTCAGTGCGGACGTTGTGCTACCGAATGTGTTCTCAGTCCCTCGGCTGTAAAATGTATCCATGCCTACGATATTTGTGGCTATTGTGATTTATGTGGAGGATATTTGAAACCGGATGCGAACGACCGTGCAACCGGAGGAGAGAATCAACTTTGTCCGACCGCTGCCATCTCACGCAATTTCATCGAAGAGCCTTATTTTGAATATGTTATTGATGAGGATTTGTGCATCGGATGTGCTAAATGTGTGAAAGGATGCTCCTCTTTCGGAAATGGTTCATTCCATCTTCAGATACGACATAATATTTGTGTGGATTGTAATCAGTGTGCCATCGCAAGAACTTGCCCATCCGATGCTATCCGAAGAGTTCCAATAGAAACACCTTACCTGATCAAAGGTGTTTATACTCCAATACCTTCTGCTGAGATTCCTGCTATACCACAAAGACCATGAACAAATGAAAGGATTAATCAAAATATGCCTGATTATGATTCTGATGTGGATGCATGTTCCGGTTCATGGCCAGTCGAAAGCACGATTTCCTAAGCCGGAATTTGAAACCGGGTACGTTCAACCATCTCCAACAACTCCTGAGCCTCGTGCTTTGGCAATGGAATATTTTGATGTGTTTGTTTTGATTGCTGTTCTGTCTCTGGTAACTTTTCTGCTTCTTAAACGACGCTCCAGAGGTGGAATCCTGTTGATTTCAATTTTCACACTGGCATATTTTGGGTTTTACCGAAATGGCTGCATCTGCTCTGTCGGGGCTGTCCAGAATGTGGCTCTCGCGCTTTTTGACCCGGAGTACTCAATTTCCCTGGTGGCCTTGTTGTTTTTTCTCATTCCCTTGCTTTTCTCGCTTTTTTTCGGACGAGTATTCTGCGCCGGAGCCTGTCCCTTGGGTGCAATCCAGGACCTGCTGATTTTTAAACCGATCTCTATTCCGGTCTGGCTCAGAAAAGGACTTGGAATTTTTCCATTTCTGTATCTTGGACTTGCAGTACTATTTGCTGCTACAGGTACTGACTTCATCATCTGTCGCTGGGATCCTTTTGTCGGGATTTTCAGGATGGATGCCAGGTTTATCATGGTGGTGCTTGGGATTGGAATGCTCCTGATAGGCATGTTTGTGGCTCGCCCATATTGCAGATTTGTGTGCCCATACGGGGTGCTGCTGAATTGGACTTCACGTTTCTCAAAATGGCATATGACCATCACCCCTTCAGAATGTATTTCTTGTAAACTTTGTGAAACCTCTTGTCCTTTTGATGCTATTGATATTCCAAGGGAGCCTGAAAAAGTTCAAACCAGAACCAGAGACTTGAGGAAGTTTCTGATGTACCTTTTACTAATTCCAATTCTTGGTGGTGCGGGTGCCTTTATTGGATTAAAATCTCACGTTTTCCTTTCGAAAGCTCACCCTGATGTTTACCTCGCTGAATTGATGATCAGTCATCCGGAATTGAAACAGGATCTTGATAATCTTGATATACAGGAGTTTATGTCCTCTGGCAAATCTTTGGATACCCTGGTAGAAGAGGCATCAGTTATCAGAGAAAAATTTAAAACCGGGAGCTGGATTCTGGGAGCTTTTATGGGACTGGTGATTGCCTTCAGTCTGCTGAGTCAGACAACATACAGAAAAAAGGAGGATTATCGTCCGGATAAAGGTAACTGCTACAGCTGTGCCCGGTGTATGGATTACTGTCCTGTAGAAAAATGATAAGAACGGATATGGAGAAGCAAGAAAAAATACAATTACTGTCAAAACTAATAACCGGTACCGGAATGTTTGCCGGATTGATTGCCATCATATTATTGCTGAACTTCTTGCAGATGCAAAAGCAGGATCCTATTGAGTCATCAGTGATCGCCGCCTTAGTTGAACGTCTTGATCAGGAGCCTGATAATGAGGCCCTGAAATTAGAAATCAGACAACTCGACCTGCTAGCCAGAAAAGCATATTTTACAAGCGAATGGCAGGTTAAAACAGGTGGATTTATTCTTCTCTTTGCAGGCATCTTTTTAGGCTTATTATTGAAAATGCAACATGATCTTATGACCAAAATTGAAGAGCCTGATGATCCGAATGCCGATCATCAGGCAGCCCGCAAAAATTCTGTTCATTGGATTTGGGGAATAGGAACATTGATTTTCATAGCAGCACTTGGAGCTGCGTTCTCAACAAACAACCAATTAGCAAACTACGATGATTTTAAACTAGCACAACTAAAAGCCGAAGAACAAAAACAAATAACACCCACCGAAGAGATTGAGGTAATCGACCTTAGCGAGCCCCCACCTCAACTCCACTCAGAGACCGAAAATTCAATCCCCGAATCCCCAATCCCCGAATCCCCACGCTTCGACTCCGCTCAGCGACCGGAACTTCGAATCCCCGAATCCCCAATCCCCGAATCCCCTATCTACCACAATGCTTTCCGCGGTCCCTTTTCCAATGGAGTCTCGCCGGCCAAAAACATCCCCACCGAATGGGATATTGCAACTGGAAAGAACCTTATTTGGAAGGTTCCGG
>JAYEFL010000078.1:0-16589 GCA_034658635.1 Bacteroidota bacterium
AGCAAGAGCAGCTGCCGAGTTTGTAAGGGTTAAAAGTGGAGAAATTTTCCTGAGCTCTCCTGATTTGGATGAAGACCGTCAGCTAAGCGCTAATCCTGGTCTGGAAAGAAATCCAAGGTTTTCAAACGATAAAAAAAGAATTGCTTTCACACGTGATCATGATCTTTATGTGATCGATCTGGAAACAGGACTGGAAAGGCGTATCACAACAGATGGCACCAGCCTGATATACAATGGATATGCTTCATGGGTTTACTATGAGGAAATTCTGGGAAGAGGCTCAAGATATGCCGCTTTCTGGTGGTCTCCTGATGGAACAAAGCTGGCCTTTCTCCGTTTCGATGATACTGAGGTTCCGCTATTTACTTTGATGAGAGCCGACAGCCTTCATGGTGCTCCCGAGTTCACAAGATATCCAAAACCCGGCGATCCAAATCCAAAAGTAAAATTAGGCATTGCCGATTTAGATAAGGGAACAGTAACCTGGGCTGATTTTGATGAAAATGTCGACCAATATATCGCCTGGCCATTCTGGAAACCCAATAGCAGTGAATTGCTTATCCAGGTATTAAACCGCGATCAGAACCATATGCAATTATTTATGGTAAATCCTGAAAACGGAGGAACAAAAAAGATCTATAACGAGCAGCGAAAAACATGGATTAACTTCTATGAAGACATTCGTGTTCTGGAAGATGGTTCTGGTTTTATCTTAAGAAGCTGTAAAAGCGATTGGATGAATTTATATTACCATGACTGGGATGGAAAACTGAAGGCGCAGCTCACTGATTTTGATTTTAGAGTTACCAGGGTTAATAGTATTGATGAACAGAAAAAGCTTGTATATCTGACAGCAACAGGAGAGGAATCCGTTGAAAGCCACGCTTACAGAGTTAACCTGGATGGAACAGGCCTGGTTAAGCTCACAGAAGGTGCCGGCTCACATTCAGTAAGCATATCCCCGGGCGGATCATATTTGGTGGATACCTGGAGTAGTATTTATCAGCCAGTTAAAAAAGAGATCAGAGATTCAAACGGCAAGCTGGTAAGAGTGATCAGCGAAACTGAATTCACTTATGATCCAACAAAACATACAAAGACAGATCTGGTTCGGATAATGACACCTGATGGGTTTAATTTACCTGCAACCATTACTCTTCCTTTGAATTTCGATCCGGATAAAAAATATCCCGTAGTATTCAGCATCTATGGAGGTCCGAATTCAGGAGGTGTTCGCAATAGTTTTCGCGATAGCAGAGCCGGATGGTATGCACAAAATGATATAATCGAGTTTTCCATAGCACACAGAGCTTCTGGTCATTTTGGCAAAAAGGGCTTGGATTACATGTGGAGAAATCTTGGTAAATGGGAAATTCTGGATTATGCAGAAGGAGTAAAATGGTTACGTAAGAAAGCTTATGTTGATGCAACTAAAATGGGTATAACAGGCGGATCATACGGAGGATACACATCCGCAATGGCATTGACTGCAGGTGCAGAATACTGGACACATGGCATTGCTAATCTGTCAGTTACCAGTTGGAGACTGTATGACAATATTTACACAGAGCGCTTTATGGATACTCCTCAGCAAAATCCTGAAGGATATGAGGCCGGATCGGTAATGACTCATGCTGATAAACTAATAGGAAAATTGAGGATTGTGCATGGTGAGATGGATGATAATGTACACATGCAGAACTCACTTCAGCTCATAAGCAAATTACAAGACCTGAATAAAGAATTTGAATTTATGATTTATCCAAACGGCCGTCATGGCTGGGGAGGTCAAAAAGCTGTCCATAATAGAAATGAGCAGTACAAATTCTGGTATAATAACTTCTTTAATAAAGAATATATTCCTGAAAAGTAAGTAATATTTGAAACTACACTCTTTCAATATTGCCAATTTCAGAATTGACGGGGGCGCAATGTTTGGGGTCGTGCCAAAACTCATCTGGTCGAACTATATTGAAGCAGATGACGACAATCTCATTCCCCTGGCATTGCGCTCCCTTGTAATAGAAAGCGATGGCCGTATCATCCTGATTGATAATGGGATTGGCGACAAACAGGGTAAGAAGTTTTTAAACCGTCTTAATATATTCGGAGGTGAAGGATTGGAGGGTGGATTGGCCAAAGGAGGATATTCCTTTTCGGATATTACAGACGTCATTCTAACTCATCTTCATTTTGATCACTGCGGGGGAAGCATCTCAAAAAATTCTGATGGCAAACTGATCCCAACTTTTCCTAATGCCCGTTACTGGGTAAGCAGAAAACAATGGGACAATGCTCTCTATCCCAATCCCCGCGAAGCAGATTCATTCCTTCCTGAAAATTTACTCCCCCTGCAGGAAGCAGGTGTACTAATGTTCATTGAACATGCCGAAGAGTTCTGCAATGGAGTGGAACTCAGGCTGGTTGACGGACATACACCAGGGCAAATAATTCCGGTCATTGAACTGGCAGGAAAAAAACTAATCTACGGAGCTGATTTATTTCCAACAAAGGCCCACATACCCGTTAAGTATAACATGGCTTATGACCTTGAGGTAACCAAAACCATGGAAGAGAAAACTGCCTGGTTAAATGAATTTGCCGGAACCGGAGCAGCATTTTTCTTCGAGCATGACACCCAAAGTGAATGCGGAGTAGTTAGTAAAACTGATCGGGGATTTAAAGTGACAAATAGCTATTCGCTCAAAGAATGGCTCAGTTTACCCTGAACTGCAATGAATCCAGAATCTGAGGATTAAAAGGAACCCCTTCTTTGTAGTCTATCTCCTTAATCTTTTCGCCATGCTCAAACAAGACATCTTTCAGGCGCGATCCATCCATATCATAGAAAGTCCAGGTACCATGAGGTTTACCTTTTGAATAGCTTCCCTCATAGTTTTTGAGTCCCGATTCCCTCCAAATCACAGTAGACCCAACCCGTAAATCATTCTCATACTTACTCTCGCTCCATTTCCGCCCATCCTGAAACCAATATGTCCACAGACCATGACGATTGCCGTCAGAAAAGTCCCCATGCATTTCCTTCATTCCATTTTCATAAAAACGTTCTTCCTGAACTTTTTCACGGATATCACCCTTTTGGGTATAGAAATACACCTTTTGAACCTCACCATTTGGCCAGTTTGAGATGATTTCCTTCTCAAGTTTTTCCTGACATGAAGTAGTAATCAGGATAATAATGACGATCGAATACTTCCAAATCTTAAATAATGTTAACATACAGATACTTATGATAAAACATGTTGCAAATTATGAGACAGAGCGAAGAAAGTTAATAATTTGCACAAAAATGATTAAAATTTCTGAAATGAAAACAAAACAAGCACTTCTTATTTTCTCTTTGCTGTTTATTGCATTGCAGATAAAGGCTCAGTTCAATCCACATTATCAATGGACACTACTTGAGCAGGAACTTATGGATGAGATTATTGGTGAAGCCTCAGGCGAAACCTCTTTTAATCACATTCTGGAGATGAGCTCATATAATCGAAATCGTCCGACAGAGGAGTATGCAACAACATTGCTGGAAGCGGAATATGTATATAATAAATTGATCGAATACGGCCTCGAAGGAGCCAAAATTGAGCGATTCAACTCGGGCAGACAAACATGGGATGGAATTCGCGGCGAATTGTGGGAAATTAGTCCGGGCAAAAAGAAACTTGCTGATTACGATGACCTTCGGGCTATGCTTGCTTCCGGAAGCAAGAATGCCGACGTAGAAGCTGAATTAATCTGGGTTGAGGAAGGTCGACCAGAAGACTTTGAAGGAAAAGATGTTGACGGGAAGATCGTTGTGACATCCGGTTCACCGGGCGGAGTACATGGAATTGCAGTAAGCAAGGGTGCCCTGGGCGTTATAAGTTTCTATTCTCCACGGCCATTGGTTGATCCGGTTCAGATACCATGGAGCGGTATTCGAAGTCGAAGGGGAAGAAGTGGAGGAGAAGCCAGTGAGAGCAAATTTGGTTTTCTGCTGCCTCCACGTGAGGGTCATATACTGAGAAATCGTCTTCTCCGTGGCGAAACCATTAAGGTTCACGCTATTGTTGAAACCCAGATGGTAGATTTGGATTTGCAGGTTCCAACCTGTGTAATCCAAGGCACTGATAAAGATGCTGATGAGGTGATTCTTTCAGCCCATATTTTTGAAGGTTACACAAAACAAGGTTCTAATGATAACAAATCTGGTAGCGCTGCTATTCTGGAAGTAGCAAGAATGCTAAAAACCATGATTGATGACGGACGATTGGCCCCGCCGGCAAGATCCATCCGTTTTATCTGGGTTCCTGAATTTTCAGGAACTATTCCGTGGGTAAAAGCTCACAAAGACATCATGGAAAAAACCCTTTGTAATATGAATCTTGACATGGTTGGATTGTGGCTGAGCAAAAGCCAGTCCTTTTTCAATCTTGAGCGAACAACTTATGGCAATGCTCATTACGTTAATGATGTGGTAGAGAACTACTTTCGTTATGTAGGAGAAACCAACAGGGTTAGTCTTGTATTATCCGGACGTAGTGGCTACCTGAACCGGATTGTTGCCCCATCAGGCTCTGACGAGCCATTTTATTATGCCATTGAGCACCATTACGGAGCATCAGATCACGAAGTATTCAACGACTGGGGAGTAGGAGTACCCGGAATTATGCTGATTACCTGGCCCGATAATTACTACCACACTTCAGAAGACCGGGCAGATAAGTGCGACCCCACTCAGTTGAAACGATGCTGTGTGATATCCGCAGCCTCAGCATACACAATCGCATCAGCTGATGCTGACATGGTCAGTTCAATAGCCGGTGAGGTATTTTCAAACGGAACCAGGCGCATTGGACAGCAAGCTGCCCGTGCATTTGATATGCTTAGAAAAGCTGATGCCGAAAGCTTTGAGTCAACTTATAGACTCTCAAGGAGTTATATAGAAGCAACAGGACTGATAGAAGGTGAAACCCTTGAAACCCTGCTGGAACTTGTGCCAGATGATAATGCAAGTGCAGAATATATAGCCGGAAAAGTAAACCTGATTGAACAAATTGCAAATAGTCAGGCACAAGGTCTTGATCAACTCATGGAAACCATGGCCAGGAAATTTGGGGTAAATCCAATCAGCTTAAAACCAGGAAAACTGGAAAAGAAAGCCATGCAAATTATTCCACAGGAAACAGCTTTGGTAAAAGAAAATGGATACAGTGGATACCGTTCGGCAATGCAGGATATACCCAGAGAACAAACCATGGCCTTCAGTCGGGGTATTGGAAATACCTCTGAACTACAACGATTGTGTAATGGAAAACACAATGCCCTGGAGATTAAAAAACTCCTGGATACTCAATACAGAAGAAAATCAGATCTTCAAACCATACTGGATTACCTTGAAGTATTAAAAGGATCTGGTCTGGTTATATACTAGTCTCTTTATCCCGTTAGGGAACTTTTTTCTCATACAATGACTGCGGAAGGGATTAGCCTCTGGTTGATCCCTTCTTTTTTGTCTGAAACAAAGACAAGTAACTTTTATTTACCATAAGTAAGCATTTTTGTTTACTCTTGGTAAACTATAGTAGCTAGACCACAAGATCTGTTGACAACCATACCTTGGGAGGACCCTCTACCAACCCTTCTATTGAGCCACCTTCACCAACATCACCATAAACTGGTTCTACCGATTTAAAAGACATTCGTAAAAAGTTGGCAGTAAACTTAAAATAATCTTCAGGATTCCAAGATTTTGGGGTTTATTTTTCCATTTGGGGCAGTGAAATGCATCTATATTAGAAACCAATTTTTATGGGTGCACTCGAAGAATATAATGATTTTATTGGAACGGTCAAGAACCGCATACGCAATGCTCAATATGCCACCTTAAGGGCAGTGAATAATGAACTTGTTGGATTGTATTGGGATATTGGGAGAATGATTTCTGAGAAGCAGAAGGAGTTAGGATGGGGGAAGTCGGTGGTAGAGAATATTTCCCAAGATCTAAAAAAAGAGTTCCCTGCCTCAAGAGGATTTTCGGCGACCAATCTTTGGTCAATGGTTCAATATTATGCAGAATATAAGGATGATACAATTCTCCAGTCGCTGACTGGAGAAATTGCATTTACACATAATGTGATAATTTTTACAAAATGTAAAAATCGATTGGTCCGACAATTCTATATTGAATCAACAGTCAAATTTGGATGGACGACAAGAGTTCTTAATCATCAAATTGAAAACAAAACCTACGAAAAGTACCTCCTCAACCAAACTAACTATGAAAAAGCGCCTCCAGAGAAACTTGAGCATCAAAAACATCTGGCGATAAAAGACCATTACACTTTTGATTTTCTGGAATTGTCAGAGAAGCATACTGAAAGAGAACTCGAAGAGGGCTTGATCCGAAATATGCAACAATTCCTTCTTGAACTCGGTGGTGATTTTAGTTTTATGGGCAGCCAATATAAACTGAGAGTTGGTAAGCAGGATTTCTTTATTGATCTGTTGTTATACCACCGTCGTCTGCAATGCCTTGTGGTTGTTGAACTAAAGTCAGGTGTTTTCAAACCAGAGTACAAAGGAAAGCTTGAGTTTTACCTGAACGTATTGAACGATACCCATAAACTCCCTCATGAAAAGGAAGCCATCGGGATGATTATTTGTAAATCTAAAGATCGGCTGGTTGTTGAGTATTCATTAATGAAAACCAACAATCCCATTGGGATTGCCAGCTATAGTACCGGGCCGGATTTGCCTGAGTATTACCAGGAGGTTTTGCCTTCTGCTGAGAGGATTGAGAAGGGGTTGGAAAGGTGGATGGAGAAATAGCCTCTTTGTCCTAATAGCAAACTTTCACCTCCACAAAATCTGGCTAACTGCACCATTATCACCGGCTAACCAACCCGTTTTGCCGGTTTCAGAAACATCCATGGTATGAAAACCATCCTGGCTAATTTCTATCCATGATTCTCCAAAATCTGTTGAGAGCCACACCCCGGGAGGACCGCATGCAATCAGGGAAGAATCGTTTATCCATTTGACACATTCCAAATAAGGAACTCCGGTGGCGCCATCCGGAACCTCCCAGCTAACGTCACCAACCCTTAGTTGCTTAACAACGTTAGCTCCAGCCAGATGTATTTCCTGATAATTGCCTCCAACCGCAACCACCCTGATAGCGGAACGCGGAGCAATAGAAAACAGCCCTTCTGCCCCATCACCCTGTATCGCAGGGCTATCCCAGATTGTCCACTTTTTTCCTAATTCAGATGTAAACCAAATACGGGCAACACTTCCTCCGGTAGCAATCCAAATGCCTCCGGAAGGATCGTATTGTATACTTGTTCCACTGGCAGCAAAAGCATATTCTCCTTCTGCAATCTTCGGAACAAGCTCAGGATGAAACCGCGTCCAGTTTTCGCCTCCATCATTTGTCACCAACAAATTCAACCTGTCATCAACAGGATCTGAGAACAACACTCCATGCTGTTCATCGAGAAAATCCATCCCATCGAAAAATCCCTTTGGTTCTGTGTTTGTGTAGCAAAGCTTCCAGGTTTTTCCTCCATCAAATGTTTTAAAAATCTTAGATGCTTCTCCGGGGCCGGCACTCATGAGCAGTGCAAGCTCATCACTGAAGCCATGCACATCTCTGAAATCAAGTGAGTCAGCACCAGGCACTTGTCCGAATGTCCAGTTCTCACCCCCATCAGAAGTGGTACAAAACTCACCTTTGGATCCTGATATCCAAACTGTAGACTCATCAACCACATTAATGCCACGAATGGTTCCCGTCATTCCGGTTTGATGACTTGTAATCTGGATTCTTTCAGGAGTGATATTGTTGCAGGACGATAAAATTAATCCTGCAAGAAACAGAGTGGTAAGAGATGGATTTTTCATCTTTCTAAGTTAAAAAAAATGGAACGCCTTAGAAGTAAGGAATAGGCATTTACCACAAAATCCGACTAACGGCACCATCTCGATGCATCACTTCAATCTTCAAAGGCATCTTTCCGAAGCAGCACTTCAACCTCCACCAGATCCCGACCTTCGTCGGGATGACACCGTGGGTAGTTCCGTCATTGTTAACATCCTCAGAACCGTAATAATCCGTCAAATAACTTACATAATAGCTTAAAGGTAAGAAGATTATTGAAATATTTCAGCGAGCCTAGATAGTCACAACATTGCATCCGCTTAATCAAATTGATCTTGTTAAGCTCTGCTCTCAATCAAAATCCTCAGAATCTCAATCGCAGCTTTTGGGATTGATGATCCGGGACCAAAAATTCCGGCTACACCTGCGTCGTACAGGAACTGGTAACCCTGTGGAGGAATCACCCCCCCTACTATCACCATGATATCCTCTCGTCCGAGCTTTTTCATTTCCTCAATCACTTGTGGTACCAATGTTTTATGACCTGCAGCCAGGCTTGATACGCCCAAAATATGTACATCGTTATCCACTGCGTCACGCGCTGCTTCAGCCGGAGTTTGGAAAAGAGGTCCGATATCAACATCAAATCCAAGGTCAGCATATCCGGTTGCAACCACTTTGGCTCCACGGTCATGCCCATCCTGTCCCATTTTTGCGATCATAATACGCGGACGACGGCCCTCGAGTTCAGCAAACTCATCTGTCATCTTACGGGCAGTTTCAAAGGAATCGTCTCCTTTGAATTCTGATGAATATACTCCTGATATTGAACGAATCACTGCTTTATACCTTCCTGCAATTTTTTCACAAGCATACGAAATTTCTCCGAGTGTTGCTCTTTTTTGTGCAGCTTCAACTGCTAATTCAAGTAAATTTCCTTCACCGCTCTCTGCGCAAAGAGTAATTCTCTCTAAAACCTCCTGGCAAGCTTCCTCGTCACGTGACTCTTTCAGCCTGGCAATACGTTCTATCTGAGACTGACGTACTTTTGTATTATCTACATCAAGAATCTCTATTGGATCTTCCTTTTCAAGCTTGTATTTATTCACCCCTACAATTGTATCAGTTCCACTGTCAATACGGGCTTGTTTTCTGGCTGCAGCTTCCTCAATTCTCATTTTCGGAATGCCGGTTTCAATGGCCTTTGCCATTCCTCCAAGTTCTTCAACCTCCTCCATGAGTTTCCATGCTTTATCAGCCATTTCCTGTGTCAGCTTCTCAACGTAGTATGAACCAGCCCATGGATCAACAGCCTTGGTAATCCCGGTTTCCTCCTGGATATAAATCTGAGTATTACGGGCAATCCTTGCAGAAAAGTCAGTTGGCAGAGCTATTGCTTCATCCAGCGCATTTGTATGCAGACTCTGAGTATGTCCGAGAGTAGCTGCTAAAGCTTCTACACAGGTTCTGGTAATATTGTTAAAAGGATCTTGTAGCGTTAAACTCCACCCGGATGTTTGCGAATGGGTTCTCAGGGCCATGGATTTGGGATTTTTCGGATCAAACTTCTTAACCATCTTAGCCCACAGCATCCGTGCAGCCCGCAACTTGGCAATCTCCATAAAATGGTTCATCCCGATACCCCAGAAGAATGAGAGTCTTGGTGCAAATTTATCGATATCCAAGCCAGCTTTGACTCCAGCCTTGAGATACTCCAATCCGTCAGCCAAAGTATAAGCCAGCTCAATATCTGCAGTACCACCAGCTTCCTGTATATGATAGCCTGAGATACTTATGGAATTAAACTTGGGCATCTTTTTAGAGGTATACTCAAAAATATCCGCAATCACCTTCATGGAAAATTCCGGAGGATAGATATAGGTATTTCGAACCATAAACTCTTTCAGAATATCATTCTGAATCGTTCCCGAAAGTTCTTCCAGTTTCGCTCCCTGCTCCAAGCCTGCAACAATGTAAAAGGCTAAAATAGGCAGAACAGCTCCGTTCATGGTCATAGACACTGACATCTGGTTCAGTGGTATCTGATCGAACAAAATATTCATATCCAGGATGGAGTCAACTGCCACACCTGCCTTTCCAACATCACCCATAACACGCTCATGATCTGAGTCATAGCCACGATGTGTTGCCAAATCAAAAGCCACAGACAATCCTTTTTGTCCTGCAGCAAGATTTCTTCTGTAAAATGCATTAGACTCTTCTGCAGTAGAAAAACCGGCATATTGCCTGATGGTCCACGGACGCATAACATACATGGTTGAATAAGGGCCTCTCAGAAAAGGAGGCAATCCGGCTGCATAGTCTAAATGCTCAATATTCTCAAGGTCAGCCTTGGTAAAAACTGCTTTCACCTTAATTCTCTCAGGAGTTTCCCAAGTAGTCTTTTCGCTAAAATCTGGTTTCATCTTTCTTCTCCTTTTCTATTGGCTGATTTCCAGCAATTGATTAAAGCCTTTCAGAACTTCTAACACATTACTCCTCAAATGGATAAAATGTCTGATTCCTGCATTATGCAACTCATCCATAATACTCTTTGGGTATCCGGCTATAACTATTTCTGCCTCATGAGGGGCTTTGACTAGCTCTGTAGCCAAGCTTAAATATTCCTCATCTGAAGAGCACAGAACAATGATATCTGCTTTGGCATCTCTGGCAGCCTCCATACCTTCAGCAACACTGGCAAATCCGGGATTGTCAATTATTTTGTAACCTGCACAGGCAAAGAAGTTGGCTGCGAATGTAGCCCTTGCCTTACGCATATTCAGATTTCCTATAGTTAAAAGGAAAACCACCGGCTGCTTATCTGCCTGTTCAGTCTCGAACCTGAGCTTTTCAAAACCTTCTGCTCCCCGATAGAGATTCAAGGGCTGTGTGTCTGCTCCGGTCGGATCAACAACTGAAGCATGAGTCCGGGCCAGATCAACCTGATCCAACTGCTTTTCTTCAGCATTTGGGTATTGATTGGTTCCAAGTAAAATTTCCTTCTTAAGAGCAATCTGCATATCCCTTTTCTGCGCAACACCAGCGATGGCATCCTGGATCTTTCCTGCTAAAAATGCATCCACAAAACCACCTTCGGTCTCAATTTCCTGAAACACTTTCCAGGATTCCTGAATGATTGAGTGGGTTAGATTCTCAATATAATAGGATCCGGCTGCAGGATCTACCACTTTATCCAGGTAGGCTTCCTCTCTGAGAAGAAGTTGCTGATTCCTGGCCAGGCGTTGAGAAATCTCATCAGACTGGCGATAGCTGGAGTCAAATGGCAATATAGTTAAGGAATCCACTCCTCCCAGGATAGACGACATGGCTTCAGTAGTAGTACGGAGAAGATTCACATGCGGATCATAAACCGTTTTATTCCAGGCCGATGTTTCTGCATGAAAATAACTGCTGCAATCTTTTGCTCCATCTGCATCATAGCTTTCCAGCATCCTCGACCACAGGCCCCGGGCAGATCTTAATTTGGCCAATTCAAAGAAATAGTTTGACCCTACAGCTAAATTAAAAGTCAATTTTGAAGAAATCTCCTGTACACTTAACCCTCTGTCGGTTAGCTGATCCAGATATTCATTTGCAAGTGCTAGGGCAAAACCTAACTCCTGAACCGCTGTTGACCCGGCATTATGAAAATACTTAGCATTGACTTCAAAGATTCTCAGATTTGGAAAATCTTCCCCAGCTCTTATCCACCCGGCAAGCTGATCGAAATCTACTTCCTCATTCCCAAGCTTACCACTCAAAATGAAAGCGCCAATCGGATCATATCCAAGAGATCCCCTTATAGTTTCTTTTGATATATCATTCTTCTCGCAGTGTTCTTTCAGTACCTCAATAATAAATCCGGGTTCAGCACCCTGAAAGTTCAATTCTACTTTATCAATCTGAATCTCCTCAAAAAGATCTGATAATTGTTGCTTCTCAAAGGATTTAGTGAACACAAGTCCAACAGATTGAACACCCCGACTGATAAGGTAGTTGATTCTCTCGGAAGATTCTTTGGAATCAACAAATGGGATATCCTGACGAATCAGCCATGAATTGCTTTCTGTTTTTGTTCCGCGGATAAATGGGAACTGCCCCGGGACACCTGTTTCAGGCAGTTGTTCAAGATCTTCAGAGCGATAATAAGGTCTGACTGCGATTCCATCGAGGGTTTTCCAGATCAGCCTCTTATCGTAATCAGCCCCTTTAAGATCTTTGGCTATTTGCTGTTCCCAATCCCCGGTTGTGATTGCCGGGAAATCATGGAACAAGGCTTCATTATTATTTTTGCTCATAAATTACCTTTTCAAAATTCGGTGCAAAATTATACACTTTCACCTTATAAGACAGTGAAAAACAGCATGATTTTTGTCATCAGGATAATCAGAGCCTGTAAATTCTGGCAGCATTCCCTCCCTGGATCTTCGCCATAGCTTTTTGGCTGGCTTTCTCAAAGAAGCCCTCAGCCAGGCACATTACCTGAGAATAGCTAGCTGCCAGAAGGCATACGGGCCAATCTGAACCAAGGAGAATACGATCATCTCCAAAAGTTTTCAATATAAGCTCAAGGTAAGGTTTGAAATCAGCTGGTTTCCAGTTTTTATGATCAGCCTCAGTAACCATTCCGGATACCTTGACGCTCACATTAGTGAAACGTGAAATATGCTCCATGCCTTTTTTCCATTCGCTAATATTCCCATTCCGAATATCAGGCTTGGCAATATGATCCAAAACAAATTGTTGCTTCGGAAAAAGACTGACCAATTCAATAGCAGAAGCCAGATGCCTGGGAAATATCAGAATTTCGTATACCAGATTATTCTCAGCCAGCATTGAAATCCCATTTACAAAGGCAGGTTTGAGCATGTATTTATTATCGGGTTCATCATGTAAAACATGCCTCACACCCTTTAGCCACTGATTTCCGGCAAATTCATCCAGTTGCTTATCCACATCCCGACTTTGCAGGTCGAGCCAACCAACAACTCCCAGAATCTGGTCATATTGTTCAGCTATCTTCAGGAGCCACCTTGTTTCATCAAGCGACTGGCGGGCCTGAACAGCGATACTGCCGGTATAGGTGATTTTATCCAACTCCTTGATAAGATCGTCAGGCAAGAAATCTCGTTTGAGAACATGCTGATCCTCTCCTATCCATTCGTATTCTGTTTGATTATACTTCCAGAAATGCTGGTGTGCATCAATTTTCCTGACAGCCATAGAGTAATTTTATTACAGAGAGCCGATCATCTTCTTCGGATCCACCCAAAGAGTAAATTCTTCATCCGTAAGATACGCCAGGCTCAGAGCAGCTTCTCGCAAAGTTGTATTTTCTTTGAAGGCTTTTTTCGCTATCGCAGCAGCCTTTTCATAGCCGATATGAGTATTAAGCGCTGTAACCAGCATCAGAGAATTTTCAAGGTTTGTCTGAATTGTTTCTTGATTTGCCTCAATTCCTACTGCACAATTATTGTTAAATGAAAGACAGGCATCTCCAAGCAGACGGGCAGACTCGAGGAAATTGGTGATCATCATAGGTTTAAAGACGTTCAGTTCAAAATGTCCGCTCATACCACCCACAGTAATAGCTGTATCGTTGCCTATTATCTGTGCGCAAACCATAGTCAGTGCTTCAGCCTGAGTTGGATTAACCTTACCAGGCATAATAGATGAGCCGGGTTCATTTGCAGGGATCAATAATTCACCTATTCCACTGCGTGGACCGGAAGCCAGCACCCTTAAATCGTTGACAATCTTCATCAAACTCACGGCTATTTGCTTCAGTGCTGCATGAGATTCTACTATGGCATCATGTGCTGCCAGAGCTTCAAACTTGTTAGGAGCTGTAACAATAGGCAATCCTGACAATTCAGCAATTTTAGCTGCAACATCCTCAGAATATCCCTTTGGCGTATTGATTCCGGTTCCAACTGCTGTACCCCCCAGGGCAATCTCAGACAGGTGTGGTAATGAACGGTTCAGAACACTGATACCATGATCAAGTTGTGCCACATAGCCCGAAAACTCCTGTCCTAATGTCAAAGGAGTAGCATCCATCCAATGTGTACGCCCGATTTTGACAACATCCTTAAACTCCTCAACCTTACGGGCAAGTGTATTTCTAAGGACCTCCAGTCCTGGAAAGGTAGTTTCCTTCAGCATCCTGTATGCTGCAATATGCATAGCTGTTGGAAAGGTGTCATTAGAGGATTGTGATTTATTGACATCATCATTCGGATGGATGAATTTAGCCTCATCGCCTAACTGTCCACCATGAATAACATTTGCTCTGTTGGCTACCACCTCATTCACATTCATATTCGACTGAGTTCCGGAACCTGTTTGCCATACAACCAATGGAAACTGATCATCCAGTTTTCCGGCTATTATTTCATCACATACCCGGGCGATTAAATCGGCCTTTTCAGAGTCTAAAACTCCTAAAGAAGCGTTAGTCAGTGCTGCAGCTTTCTTAAGATATGCAAAGGCATATATTATTTCGCGGGGCATCTGTCCGTCACCGATAATAAAATTATTCCTCGAGCGCTGGGTTTGTGCACCCCAATACTTGTCAGCAGGAACCTCAACTGGTCCCATAGTGTCTTTTTCAATTCTGGTTTTCATTATGTCTTCTATTTTGCTTTTGTTTTCAATAAAAATCTAAGTTAGAAATATTGTTAATAAAAATCCATTACTCGATCTATAACTCTTTCGTGTATTTGTAACTTTGGTTTCGGAAGGGAAAAAACTCAAAACATCAGGAATGGATTCGATAGATTTGACCACAATCTCCGTTGAGCAATATACACTTGCGGGCCTGGGCCTGGCACTCTTGATTTGCCTGCTAATAATAATGAGTTCAAGAAGAAAACTGAAGCAAATCAGGAAGCAACAACTGGCTGATAAAATCGATCTGGAAGAGGCTGGAAAAAGAGAAAAATGGTTTCGCATATTCACAGAATCTATCCCCCAGGTTTTCTGGATCCAGAATCAAATACAAACTATTTATCTGTCGCCTCATTTTGAGTCTTTGACCGGACATCCAGAATCCCTGATACGTAAGAATATTTCTGGTCTGATGAAGATATGCCATCCCGAGGAAATAGAATCTCTGAAAGCAGCTCATGAAAAATTCTGGAAAGATCCAAAGAACCATCTGGATGTAAGTTTCCGGATCAAAAAGTCTGGATCTCAATGGGCATGGATAAGAGAACGGATTTTTCATTATCGTCATTTATCCGGAGAGGTGTTCTTTATTGGCCTCTTGGAGGATATCACTGAGAAACAGTCGTTTATTGAGAATATTAATGAAAACCGCTTATTACTTGATAATATTCTAGGTTCCATCGACGAGGGAATTCTCGGACTGGATAAAGATTTCAAGCCCATTTATTGGAACAAGGAAATGGAATCTATCACTGGCAAGAAGCATGAGGAAATATTCAACGGACAAAATCTTTTCGAGCATTTCCCGCACATGCTGGAGAATGGCCTGTCAGAAATAATAAAAGACACTCTGGAATCGAGGATATCTGAACCCGAAATTTACCCCTTCCTTTTGCAGAACAACCGGAAAGGATTCACCAGAGATAAGTATTTACCCCTCATTAATTCCCACGATGAAATTACAGGGATCATAGGATTTATTAGAGACGTAACCGAGGAATTGGCCAGGGAAACCATACTTGAAAAAACACAGGAGCATTATGCACTAACACTTCAGGCTGTTAATGATGGGATCTGGGATTGGAACCTGGAGTCAGATACAATGGTTTTCAGCGACTACTGGTTTGCTATGCTGGGCTATTCACCTGATGAACTGCCTTTCACCATAGATACATTCTTCAGCTTAATGGCGAATGATTCTGACAATTACTTGATAGCAGAGGCCAGAAACAAGTTGATCCAGGGAGACAACATAGATCTGGAGATTCAGATGAAACATAAATCAGGAGAGATCAGATGGATGATGATACGTGGGAAAGAGATTGAAACTTCTTCAGAAGGTATTCCAATCAGAGCAATTGGAACTCAAACTGACATCACTCAGAGGAAAATCAATGAACTCGATCTATTAATGGCAAAAGAAAAAGCTGAGGAGTCTGATCGTCTTAAGTCTTCATTTCTTGCTAATATCAGTCATGAAATCCGCACTCCGATGAATGCCATCATTGGCTTTTCAGACCTTCTTGTTTCCGATACTATAAATGAGGAAGAGAAGCAAAATTTCAAATTGCTGATCAGACAGAACTCTGACTCACTTCTTCAAATGATTTCGGATATTATTGAATTCTCAAAGATTGAATCCGGACAAGCAGAATTCCATTCAGAGCACATTGAGTTGAAAGATCTCATGAAGGACATTGCAATGACAATTTGCAAAAGTTTTGGTCCGAAAAAAGCTAGCCTGGTGACAATGAAAATTCAGACCCCTCCCCAGACCTCTGAATTCACTATTCGAACCGATTCTGACATGCTCAAAAGAATTCTTCAGAACCTGATCCAAAATGCCTGCAACTTTACTGAAAAGGGACAAATATCTATTGGATTCTTACCTCCTCAGGACGGACGTTTGACTTTGTTTGTCAGGGATACTGGTATCGGAATCAGGCCTGAAGATCAGGAACGAATCTTCAAACAATTTGAACAAATTGATCACGGACTAACAAGAACCCACAGGGGCACAGGGCTTGGACTTACT
>JAYEFL010000079.1:0-4339 GCA_034658635.1 Bacteroidota bacterium
AATTAATAATTGATGGAACACCAGATTCGCTCATTGAGTTTGGCGCGTTAACCGACAATCCAAGCTATAACTTTTGGACTGGAATATTTGTGGAAAGTGGGGGTGATCTACTAATCCGAGATGCTAGAATAAAAGATGCTTTTTATGGCATCAATGTACAAAATGCTTTTGCACATTCTGACGTTAAAATGACCTCCTTTGAAAATTGCTATTTTGGGTATTATGTAATCAATAATGATGACATAATAATCGAAGACAATTCATTTACAGAGAACCGTTACAGTATATACATCAGATATAGTGATATAACCATTAAGGGAAACTCCATAAAAGATGCAATTTATAACGGAGTATTCGGCTATTACTCTAACTTTTCTGCAATTTCAAATATTTTTCATAATAACACAAACAGAGCTCTAAATTTGTACAATAGCAATCCAACAGTACGATATAACGATATTTCTGGATCAGACAGGGGAATCTATTGCACAGGGTACAGCCATCCTAATCTCACGAGTAAACGATTTCTGGGTGATAACAGTGTAAACAACTATATACATGAGAATCACTACGGTGTATATAATTCATCAACATCAGGTCCCGAGTTGGGGTTGTATTCCCAGAACGGTAACCTTGTTTATGGTGGATTCAATTTCTTTGAACAAAATACCAACTATGATGCGTATAATAACTCGCTCTCTGCTGATATCTATGCTCAAGTGAATTGGTGGGAAAGAAACGTGCCTCATGTGACTGGTGATATCGATACAGACCATCAAGCAGACGTTGTTATGAGTATGGGACCAGGAACTCTACCTAAGTTATCAACAATGTTAGAAGAAATAGGTGAACTTTATTCTCGAGGTCTCGCTTTTGAGTTGGACTCAGCTTATACTGATGCTATTGCGGTATATGATTCAGCAATTGTGAATTGTCATGATTGTGATCTATCAATATCATCACTCCGATCAATTGAAAGGTGTTACAGTAAGCTGGATGGCTCTCAAGGGTTAATTGAGCAGCTTGAGGTATACTACAACCAGTATCAGGGTGAGTTTATAGGATTCTTGGCATATTACTTCTCTGCTGGTGAACTTGCTAGATCAGGAGATTTTAATGGTTCAATAACTCGGCTGGAGGAATGTGTTTTAATCTTTGAGACTCATGAGAATGGAGATGAGGGAGCAGCATGGGCGCTATTTGATATTGGTCAGATCTACGAGATGTTAGCAGAACTTGAAGAAGGTTTAAGTAAAACGAGTGCATATCTTGCTAAAGCAAACAGTTCTTATAATAAGATTCTGTCTAAGTACCCAGGATCAGAAGCTGCTGGAACACTCAGGGAGTTTGATCAGGATGATAAGCCAATTGTTGTTCTACCAACAGCTTACAAACTGAATCATCCATTTCCCAACCCCTTTAATCCAATCACAACAATCAAATATGAACTTCCAGAGATAACAGATGTGTCTATCACGATTTATGATATCCTTGGAAGAAGTGTCTGGGCTTACGAAGAGTCTGCCAAACCAGCTGGTTACTACTCATTGCAGTGGAGCGGTTTGAATCAGAATGGTAAACAAGCTGCCAGTGGAGTCTACCTAATATCCTTCTCAACACCTGAATTCAAAGCTGTTCAAAAGGTGTTGCTTATTAGATAGGAGCTTGTAAATCAGATTTCGTTTGCTTCTATGTGAAAAGATATGATCTGGCCAATATTTAAAAAAAGTCTCAAGGAACAACTCAGAAATTTCTGGGTGTTACTGCTTACGGTTTTATTGGCGCCCTTCTTTGTCTTTGTTTATTACCTGATCAATGAAGCGAGTCAACCTCAATATGATATTCTTATTCTAAATCAAGATGCCGGTGTAGTACTTGATGACCGACCTCTGAATTATGGAGCAGAGATTAACCCATTTGTACAATCATTTATCTTAGAAACAGCGGATATCCCCCTAAAGGCCAACCAGGTAAGCAATACAGCCCTGGCTCTAAAAAAGCTGAAACAGAAAAAAGCAGATGTTTTGTTGGTCATTCCTTCCGATTTCTCAATAAAACTTAGTGACTCGCTTAGGCAAACACCTGAATTGGAGATCATTGGTGATCTTACCAGCATAGCTTATCTGGTTTCGGCTGTTTGGCTGGGAGAACTGATGAATGAATTCATGTTGCAGTTCACTGGAAATGAAAGATTGTATACTGTTAAAGAAACCGCCCTGGGTTATTCAGGTCAAATGAATGAATTCGACATGTGGATGCCAGGAATACTGATCCTCTCTATTATCATGCTCATGTTTTCCGCTACCATTGCCATTATTACAGAAATTGATCAGCAGACCATACTGCGATTGAAAATATCCAGGATGAAAGCCTGGCATTTTTTGGTTGGAGTCGGCGGTGCTCAAGTCCTGGTCGGTATTATCTCAATTTTTCTGACCCTGGCAATTGCCGCATTTCTGGGCTTTGAAATGCGCGGTTCTTTTGCGGTTTTTTTACTGATTGCAATCTTGACCAGCATCAGTATGATCGCTTTCAGCTTGATCCTGGCTGCTTTTACGCGTTCGGTAACAGATGTTTTGGTTATCGGGAACTTCCCCCTGTTCTTGTTTATGTTTTTCACGGGGGCGGCCTTTCCCATCCAGGGAAAAGCGCTTTTTTATATTGGAGGATATGGCATTAGTTGGCAGGGTCTGATGTCACCCACCCACGCGATCAATGCTTTGCATGAGGTGAGTATCTCGGGAGCAGGTTTGAGTGATATTCAGGGAGAAATTTCAGCACTACTTTTTGTAACAATGGTCTATTTTCTACTGGGTCTTTTGGCTTTTCAGCGGAGGCACCTAGTGTCACGTTAAGCATGATATAGCGCAACCAAGCCTTGTTCTTTTCCCCGCTAACTGCGTTAAATATTGTTACTATAGCTAGGGCTATGGTAACAGTATTTGCCTTGTTATCGAAAAAAATCCCCGCGACTTTTTGCACATCTCATGCTTAACATAACACTAGGAACAAAATAGCTGTTTGATGGTTATGCACAATAATATGGTCTGGTTCCTCCGATATTTTTTAATGATAATGGTAATGCTACCCCAGATTGGGTTTGGACAAATTGTTCAAGGCTGGGTCGTTGATGATCATACTCAAAAGAAGATCCCTTATGTAAATATTGGCATCCTTAGAGGGGAACGAGGCACTGTGTCAGATGAGCAGGGTTACTTTTATTTAGATTTATCGGGGGCGAAAAGTGATGCAACCCTGCGGTTCTCCTTTATTGGCTATGAAAGAAAAGATTTTTCTATCGCTGAAATTAGCCAGGTGTGCTCAAAAGACCGTACGGTTCGCTTAATACCCAAAGTGTTGGAAATGCATGAAATAGTGGTTTACCCACGAGAGTATGTGGAAAAAGTTGTTGGTAACCCCAATCCCCTACGAACCGCTTTCGCCGGCTTTAAAAATGACAGCCTGGGTTATGAATTAGGCATTCGTGTTCGCATCAAAAAGCGTCCAACTATTTTAAAAGAACTTCGCTTGCACGGATTAACAACCAGTTACGATACAGTATTCTATCGCTTAAATGTATACGAAATGGATGGTAGGCTTCCCGGCCGAAATATTCTTAATTCCCCTATATATATTACTATAACTGACTTTAAAGGAATTCAAAGGGAGAGTATCGCTGATGTTGCTTACGAATATACTCCCGGTGAAGAAAGAACAATAGATCTAACCCCATACCATATTGTGGTTCAGGATAACTTTGTGATCACATTAGAATATGTAAAGGAGTTGGGGGAGGGTAAACTACAGCTTAAAACAGGCATTCTAAGTGGAAAAACTTTTTTCAGAAAGACCAGCCAGGCAGAATGGCATTCTGCACCTCTTGGTTTGGGGATGAGTGTCCTTATCCGTTATGAGAAATAATCGGGGTTCTCAAGTCAAAACCCGCACAATGCCAGGTGGAAATTAAGACCATAACCACAGGATGACGTTTAAATGAAGCCACTAGAGGTGGCGATCATCATAGCCTAGTGTCGAGTCAAATGTGTAGTGTCCTAAAAGACGCAACCAACAGCGAAAAGGACAAGGCTTGGTTGCGACAGTACACAGTTGATTCGACACTGGTATCCCCACGACATTACAGACCATTTGGAGCTAAATATGGTATAATACCAAATGCACCTCCAGCCTGCACCCTAACTTCTTCAGCTTTTCCCATTTCTCTGCACTTAAAGTTCCTACCATAGCTATGGCTATGCCTGCCTATGCCGAAGTCGGTCTCCGCGCAGACAGGCTAAAAACTTGAAGCTTGATAAATGAAAAAATCACTTGAATTTATAGT
>JAYEFL010000080.1:0-4330 GCA_034658635.1 Bacteroidota bacterium
CGTATCCACTCAGTCGGGACAGGCAGGGCCAAACTACACGCTTTCAGTGTTTTGGTCGGTAAACTCGAACCTGTGCTTGTGGGGCGTAGCTCGGAGAGCGTAGACCTAACCGACGGATTATGAGTCCTTTTACTGATCTCTATAGATGGTACTGTATAAGGAATTAAGGGATGTTCCAAACATGCGTTCCCCGTATGTACCCCATTTTGTGCATTTGTCAACGTTATTTTGAAAGGCTGTCACATTACGCCTGCGGCATGTCCCCAACAACTGGATCGATACCTTCTCCGGGTTCAATCTTCAACATTTCAGAAATATAATCAGGCGGAAATTTTGTGTAGATTAGTGTGGTTTTTATATCACTATGGCCGAGCAGCTCTTTTACCGTTACAATATTGTTTGTCTTCTGTAATGTACGTAATGCATATGTATGTCTCAAACTATGCAGGGTTTTGTCTCCGGGAAGACCTGCTTTATCAGCATACTTCCTAAATGATTTTGTAATTGTGTCGGGATGGTAAAGATTCTTTTTTACTATCTTATAGTGTGTGAGTAAATCCATATCTATTGGAATCATCCTGTCTCGGCGGCTCTTGGAATGTTCCGCTGGAATGATTATGTATTTTCCTTCATGATAACTGTTATGGAGTTCACTCAAACGGATTCCAAGACCCTCGTATACTTTAAAGGTCGATAGCAGTATTGGATTATCAACCTTTTCATAAAACGAATCCAGTTCATCAGGTGTTAGGAATTTTGGTAGTTGTTCATCTACCTTGATTTGCTTGAATTTTATAGGTCCCAGTATGTTACCTTCCTGTAATAACCAATTCGTGAATGCATTTACGGATCTGATACGAATGTTAATAGTGGTTTCACTGATCTTCTTTTCGGTGTCTCCGATCTTCTTTTTCTTTTCCTGAAGCATTTGCACCATCTTTTGGATATGCTTCTTGGATAACATGCTGACTTGTAGACTAGGGGTATTGGCATCCACCAGGTTGTCCAACGAAAGTTGATATGAACCAGGGGATGGCTTGAAGGTAAAGAGGATAAGCTGGAGATCTTTTTTCTGCCCTCATATTCACCGGAATTAAATCCTGATGAATATTTGAATAATGATATCAAATAAAGCGTGCATTCTAAAACTTTGTTCAGAGATGAAAAGAGTTTGAAGAAAGGTGTTTTATCTCATATGCGAATGTTGCAAAAAACACCGGAGCGATAATTGATTTACTGGTAGATGCTTATTTTTAGACGGTAAAAGAGGAAAATCAACTCCAGAGTATTATTCCAATCTTAAGATATCTGATAGTGGTAATGTCTTTATCTTTAAGGGGACTCAAACGGTCAGGCAACAGTTGGACTAACCAAGATAGCCAGAGCAACCCCCATTAACCTGAGGCAAATAAATACGGGTTACGAAGAGATACATCCACGTAGGTTTCACGTTTTGTAAGAGTCATTGACACTTCCATCCTTAAGAATCACCAACTTATTGTACGGGAATGTAGAATTTAGGTAGTTAAAGCTACCTGAAAAGATCATAAGCATACATGGATTATATATGCTATATTAGGTAGTTCTAATTACCTAAAAAGGAAAGTGTTGTACAATGATAGAAGTATATGAGAAATTCAAACAGCATAGAGTTGTGCGCCGTAAAGAGATATTACACTTTTTCTCAGGAAATGTTGAGAAGACTAATGGATCGATACGATGGTTGGTGGCCAGTGGTAAAGCCCAACGAATAAAGCCGGGCTTGCTCTATCTGCGACAACCCAATGAATGGGGGAATACAGATGTCTCAATCTCTCCATGGTTGATTGCAGCTCAGTCAGTGAAGGGTGCCGCAATCGCTTTTCATTCTGCCATGGCTATTCGTGGTGAAGCGTACAGCGAATCATCTGAGGTACAGATAGCTGTAAGCCTGGAGAATAAACGAATCCCAAGTAGTTTTACCTACCAGGGGATGACCTATAGATATTTTCGTGAAAATCTGGATTTCGGAGTAGCAAAAAAGGTCGTTGACAATGTGAAGGTCAAGGTGCTGGACCCAGAGAGAACGGTACTGGAAGGATTAAAACACTCCGATCGATACATGGGCATGGATGAATTGTTAAAGAGCTTAGAGGGGGTCAAATGGCTTGATCTAAGTAAGCTTATGCTATACCTGGATTCTTACTATGTATCAAATAGTATGGAGATGAGACTTGGCTGGCTGTTAGAACAAAAACAAGACGAATGGCATGTTAAGCCTGAGAAGTTAAAACGTATGCAACAGAATAGACCCCTGGATCCAGTTTACCTAATATCCTCCAAGCGAAGCGGCAATTATCGAGACTCCAAATGGAATCTAATGATTCCCAAACAACTTAGAAACCGTCGGGATTATTGATTATGTTCGAATATACCAAATACGAGCTTGATGAACTATCAGAGCAGACTCAATTTCAGTTCGGCCCACAAGAAAAGGCATTAAGATTACTGGATGTTTTGAGAGTGTTCGATTCACATCCGGTATTGAAGGATCAGTTTGTTTTGAAAGGGGGGACAGCCCTAAATTTCTTTCATTTAAAAGTCCCCAGACTCTCAGTTGATATTGATCTCAATTTTATTGGAGAATTAGAAAGGCAACCAGCCCTCGATGTTCGTCATAATATTGAGGCCATTATTCCAGATGTGTTTTCTCAAGAATATACCGTAGAACGTTCCAAAGGGGCACACGCACTGCTTCAATATAAGCTTCGCTATAAGACTCTCCATGGTGGACAGGATGCATTAAAATTGGATCTTAATTTCTTAGAGCGGATATCAATATTGGATGTTGGTGTTCTTGAATTCGATAGGTGGGGAGAAAAACTTACTTTTCCAAATCTTAACCTGATGGAATTATTGGCAGGGAAAACCAGAGCATTTCTTTCCAGGTATACTGCCAGGGACCTCTATGATCTGTATCGGATCAGTGAGTTAGGAATTGAATTCGATCCAAAAATACTACATGAGATGTTTGTCTACTCGCTACTGACAGCAAGTGAACCGCATACTGACCTATTGCCTCCAGTGTGGAATAATATCACTCCTGATGAAATACGAAGGAATTTGCATCCAATGTTAATCCGGGGCGAATATCCAGAGATGCACCTAATGACTGAAGGGGCAAAACAGATCCTTTTACCTATGGTCACCTTGGATGATGAGGAACTCGATATATTTGAAAGGTTCGAGATTACCGGACAAATCAAACTGGATTTACTTTTCAGGGATACGCTGGCAGAGAGGATCTCAAAATCACCGGCATTCAAATGGAAGCAGCGGAATCTTATTCACCGCTCAATCTGATTTGACTTTTGTTGGGATGGTTTAAATATTTTATGCCCATTAAACATCATAGATACAGTCGAACGAGTTGATTAATCAACATATGATGAGAGTCTGTGTTGCTGCCTTTTTGTCAGGCCACTGGATCGATCAAACAGAATCATGGCATCAAGATCCTTGCGGTTGATCAAAATGGTTGATTTAGATTTGGCATCGTCAAGTCGATAGGATTTCAATTTCCCATCATCGATGAGTTCACGCAATTTGGTGACTCCTGTTCTAGCATATTCAGCAGCTTCTTTGAGAGTATGCCATGTTGCTAGTTTTTCAGATTTCATGCGGCGACTCCTCACATGGTGCAGAAACCTTTCAAATATTTTTTCATAGGACTTCCTTCTTCGATTCCAGAACCAGAGGTAAAATAAATCAATTTTCTTAGCATAAAGTTCAATTACTGTGGGGTCCCATATGCAGTAATTCGATTACCCACTTTAAAAACCTTCCCCGCTATGTCCCCATTTTTTGCATAATATTCGGTTAAATCTGATGATTTAGAGGGGTTGCGGTGAATGCCGATATTGTCTCCAAGATACACAAAACCCATACTGGGTAAGGGTTTTGGAGTGTGGGCCCACACGGACTTGAACCGCGAACCGACGGATTATGAGTCCCAGGCCACTAGTTGTTTTTATTGAACTAACAGACACAATTTACTGGTCGATTCTGAAGCTGGGTGTTTTACGTGTTGAGAGCGTTGGATAGGAAACTTGTATTACTGCAATGTTATACAGAAGTACCAACCAGCCGCTTCTTAAAATTGACGAAACCGCAAAAAGTCTCTGAAAATTCATGAAATGTGCCCTAAAACCATTAAATACAACCACATATAGTGAATACGCCTAAATCCATATATATCAACACTCCGCGTCATTTCGATGAACTCAATACAACGCTCTGCGCGCTCTGCCTGCCCGCACGAAGTTATACGCAGGCGGGCGAGAGGGACTTT
>JAYEFL010000081.1:0-4328 GCA_034658635.1 Bacteroidota bacterium
TGTGCCGTGACCTTCAACACGAGTTACCTTTGGTGCATCACCAAAAGATCCCTGAATCAAGGTTCCTCCATTCTCAGGTTCAATCTTATGTGGGATAACTTCGTAAGACTGAATAGGTCCACCAGCACCTTTTCGACCAGCCAGGTAAGGTTTACGCTGTCCTTCAAAAGTATCAGGATTATTCTGATCGTACTTCATGAAGTTATTATAGGCATAAGCAATAGCCACATAATAATATCTTTTATTATTAATCAGTGTACGAATACCACTTGCAAAAAGGTCTTCCTCAACAACAAAGGTATGCTCTATACCCTGATCAGCGCCAACTACTTCAACTGCAGGCTCGTTGGCTTCAATATCATCTCTCCAGTAATAATTAACAATACGACCAACTCCATCACGCTTATCACATTGAAAAACCAATCTGGCTATATTAGAGTCATGTTCTGTTGCATCTGTAACCGAAGCGGTTGCAGACTTTAATTGCCATATTTGATAGCCCTGGAAAACATAATTAACATCGCAATCAGGAACTGCATCAGGACAAACAATAAATGGGTCCCTTTCAACGTATTGCTCAAGGTAATTATTTGAATTAGGTTTATTCCAGATATGGAAAATCAATTTTTGATCTTGTTCAATAACCGTCAGCTCAGGAGCATCTGGTCCGTCAACAACCTGAAAGCAGTTCTCAAACAAGCGCTGTGCTTTTTGGTCGCTTTTGAGCATCTTATCAACTGATGCTAATAGATATCCTTCATAAGATCTTGCCCAAACAACTCCAACTGTTATATCATTGATTGCACCAGGCTCAAGGACAAAAGGGCCTGAGGATTGAACAAAACGACGGTCGGCAGGTTCATTACCCTCTGTTTCTTCAGTCCATTCAGGCTGAGGCAAACCACCCTGACCCCATCCACACGGGTCAGTATCTCGAGGGAACATAAAGTCAGCAACAGGACCTGTTCCGCCACCTGCAGGATGGCCATTCCCTCCGTAGCGCATACGCTCATTATCCTTCCAGTAGCCACGTAAATAGTTATAATGTTCAGGGGCAGTACCGGGATCTCCTGTCTGTCCGGAACCACCTGTATAGTAAACAAATCTCCTCATTCCCCAACGCTCATTATCAACAATATTATCACCAAAGTTTAAGCCATTGATATTTCCGTTCAGTATGCATTCATTGCAAATCAAATTATATTTATCATCATAACTAGTACAGTCATCCTGACCATTAGGATCCTGATAAGGACCCTCAAAAAAATCAAATCCAACTGCAGGAGGATCTGCACCATAGGCGTCGAGCTGACCATCACCATCAACACCATCACCATTGTAAAAGTATCCAATACCGTTTGATACGTGACAACCAACATAATCATCACCTGCATAACCTAAATCACCATCTGCGTATACACCGAAATATGTTTCAATAAGAGTATAAGTAGAACGATTGATAAGAGCAAAGTTGTAGAAACTCATATCGTTCAAAGCATCATTTGTAGAAAACTCAAAGGCCTGTGCCCTGATTTCCATTCCAATTGCATCACCACTCGGGTTTGAGTGAGTATTACCACGATCATTATAAACATACCATACTGTTGCATCACCATATAAACGAGGCCGTCTTAATTCCCGGGTAGTACCACAAGGCAGAATACCGTCTAAATCATAAAATGGATAATCGCCATCTGCAGGATTATAAAAGCCATCATCATTATTATCCCAGAAAGGGGCAAGGTAAAAATCATAACCTGCAGAAGCATCAGCATGTGCCGGCCAATCCAAAATTACCTGGGGAATAGCATAGCCATCGAATTCACGTCCTCTCTTATCTGCCGGAGTATTATACCATTGACGAAAGGCATCAACCTGATATCGGGTGATTTCAAAATGCTGATCATATTGGTAGCAAACTTCAACATCAGTAGTACCACGTCCATCTCCCTGCATTAATAAAGGCCCAGGCCAAAAGTTCCTGGCTCCTTTATATCTTATTGCAGACAATTTTAACTGACCATTAACATCAGTACCTCCAAGCCAAACGCCTCCTGAATAGATAGAACTCTTTCCAGAATGTTTTGGTACTTCGTAACCAGCTCCACCAGCAATGTCAGACCAAAGCAAGCCATCCATATGGATCCACGTACGAACATTATTCAAGGATATCTCGGTAACGGTTGAACCCCGGTTACATGCCGCAGACAGACCTTTCAGGTTTTGTTGGATGACAGTAGATGTACTTTTTGAGGGATACTCTTTCGCGAATAGTGCATTTGGAATAATCAGGCTGATTACCAGTAAACTTAGCAAGGTTTTATTCATCAATATTAAGTTTTAAGAGATGTCGACAATTTCAAAATACATTACCCCATTGGGAACCTGTATTTCAACAGCATCACCAATTTTTTTGCCCAGTAATCCTTTAGCAATTGGAGTGCTGATTGAGATTTTTCTTTCCTTTAAATTTGCTTCACTTTCTGAAACTATAGTATAAGTCATAGAAGCATTGGTCTTGGTATTCTTAATTTTCACAGTTGAAAGAATCTGTACAAAATCATTACTCAATTTGGACTTATCAATGAGTCTTGAATTGGCAAGAATGGTCTGCAACTTTGAAATCCTCATTTCCAGCAAACCCTGCGCCTCTTTTGCAGCATCATATTCAGCATTTTCAGACAAATCACCTTTGTCACGAGCCTCAGCAATTTGCCGCGAGATTGAAGGGCGCTCCACATTAATAAGCTGCTCAATATTTTCTTTGAGCTTCTTCAATCCTTCTTCAGTCATATAGGACAACTTTGACATAATCACCTGATTGTTAGGTTCTTATAATACGAAAAGAATCCCGAAAACTCGGGACTCTTTTCAAATAAAGATGTTTCGTATTCTTAGAGAATTATTCTTGCTCCAATAGTGTGAACTCCCATAAAAGGATCAGTATCCCGATAAGAATAATCTATTGAGAACACAGATCCTGTTTCCTTATTCAAAGGTACAAGTACAGAAACTCCACCTGTTGGTCCTGTGAAAACTGTGGTTCTGGTATCATAGTCATCCTCAAGCGGGTTAATGCCATCTTCATAAACATATCCTCCTCGTAATTGAAGGATGTTTTTAAAATCATATTCCAGACCAAAATGAAACTGGTCTCTTGAAAATGAGTTTGAAGTAAAAGCACCTGCAGCTGTCAGACGTTGACCAACACCAAAATTAAAGTCATAGGCCAAACCAATTTTAACCTGAGTTGGAAGTTCGAAATCAGCAGAACGATGTTCAACTGTCATATCAACTCCGTTTGGAGGAACAGTTCCTCTGAATGACATACCATCTCCGGTATACTTCATTGTAGGTCCAACATTACGTAAAGTAATACCAAAATGAACCTGACGCTGAGAACCAGTAACATACTGGATACCTGCATCAATCGCAACACCAGAAGTCTTAAGGTCAGAAATACCTCCTGAGATAACTTTCAAAACAACACCACCATAAATACTGTTTGAAAACTCCTTTGCATAGGAAATTCCAATAGTAGAATATTTGGGGTTAAATGTACCCAAACCACCCTCAGGACTTTCGGTAGTTGTTGTTTCTATTTCACCCAGATCCATGTTTTGCACATAGACGCCTAAAGCACCAGCATCACCAACTTTTTGTACGAGGCCTATTGAATTGATAGTGATATCAGTACCAACTAACCAATCGCTGTTTGAATATCCCAGTACTGTTTTATTGATCAAAGCAGATCCTGCAATATTCAGATACAGTGCGTCCATTCCAGATACACTAGCAACATTTGCCTCTCCCCAGCCTGTTGAAGCAGCCCAGGGGTTAATTAATAATTCAGGAGCACCAGCCTGTCCGATGCGTTGCTTGTTACCGGCCATTGCACCAGGACCAATAAGCAGAGCAATCATCATCACACATAAAATATATTTAGCTTTCATTTTCATAGCATTTTCTTTTGTAGCGTTCAAAACTATATTATACAAATTATAGTGAGTTAAGGTCTTGTGGTCTAAGTGCACCGAACCATTTAACTATCTTTTCTCCGATTCCTGGTGCGTCTATATGGAAAATGTAAACACCACTGGCAATAGGTATACCATATTGGTTCTTGATATCCCACTCAAGGAATGTCTGATCGCTGTCTTTATCAATACGGCGAATCAAATTACCATTCAATGAATAAATTGAAACCGTACATGTCATAGGAAGGTTAGTAACTTTAACCATGTTTGACAACTGGCTCAATTCGTAGGATGAATAACCATAATATGGATTAGGAACCACACGAATCAGATCCAGTGCAGCAACTGCTG
>JAYEFL010000082.1:0-4326 GCA_034658635.1 Bacteroidota bacterium
TTCTTAGTAACTTAAAAAGGGAATGAGGACTAATACGCCGGGTAGGTCTCTAGCCTAGGAAGCCGGTAAGTTCACCTCATTCCTTTTCAATTTACAGCATTTTAAAATAACATTGCTAATCTAAAGGGAGGCCGGGATCGCATCGAACAGTTGCGGTATATCGAGAGAGTGCCTTTTTCGACCTTACAATCACTCTCCATCCCAAATATCCTTACATCCATCACATTTATTTCTGATTAATGGAATTTGATCTTTACTTCGGGTTAGAAACCAATAATAAGCGGCATGAAACGACTCATTCTTGTTTGTTTGATAATTCTAACAGCCTTATCAGGTAAATCACAACAAAAGGCGATTATCTCTGGCAGACTTCTTAATGGTCATGGAAAAAGCATCGAGTTGCTTGTCAATGGGTTCAATAATGCCAGAATGCAGGGCCCAGGAGACTTGGGATATAATAAGAATAAGCGAGCAATCAAAGCTGTGGCGACAGAGGATAGTCTTTACTATATTGAAATACCTAAACTGTCTCAGCCATTTACTCCATGTCAATTGAGATTTGGTAACAAACAGATAGGATTGATCTTGTCTCCGGGTGATAGCCTGGTAATTGATCTGGATTATTGGTTGTTTCAGTCTAATGAAGATTGGGTTGGTATTGGAGCAGCCAGGAATATCTTTCATAGGAAAAACGCAAAGGCTTTTGAGGGAAGTGGCAGAAAAGATAGTTTAAATTATTTCCAAGGGCAGCAACGATTCGATAAGGAAGCCGAACTTAGGGATGACAAGGGTGAATTTCTGCAGGCTGCATTTTTGGCTGGTTTGATAGATTCAAGTTACTATGACTGGGAGAGAAAGCTAATTTATTATAACTATTGCAACTCTATTGTCAGGCATGGATTGTGGTATCGGGATAATGTTGATTCTTCTTTACTTGATCGCGTTGCCGGAGTTTTTGAGGATTTAGATCTGAATGATGATGAGGCGTTTGAAAGTATCCAAAGCTACCGATCATTGATCAAATCATATCTCTCATTTATTGTTTATCCAAATGGTCCAGAGGGGAAATGGGACTTGGGTTTAATATTATATCTTGCTCATTCAAGATTAGAGGGGGAAATACGATCCTATTATTTGTGGTACCTGGCTTTTAATGAGATTAAAGCCGCTGATACCAAAGTAGAAAAAGAATTAGTCTGGCAGTACTTTTGGGATAATGTTCAGGATTTACGTGTCAAAAACCTCTTGATGGAGGAGAAGACGGTTTTGGAATTTAAAAGCTCTCAGAACGGCAGCAACCCACCACTTGCATTTTATTTCACTATGGTCATATTATTAGCAATTCTTTTATTAATAATATTATTTGTGATTTGGCAGCTCCGAAAAGCTGCGAAAAAAGAAGTGAATTATAAAGAGGGTCTTCCTATGGCTTTGTTGATTGTTTTTATTCTGTTTGCAAGCGTTACTCCTGTCTTAAACTTCATCATCAGTCATAAGCTGAGAGAAGTTTGGCCATTATTGTCAGGCATCTCAGTTTTGGCTTTTTACTTTGCTCAAGCAAAATTATTGATGCGGTACTATTTTAATAAGAAAAAGTATTTTCAGTATACCATAGCTCAAGTGTTGTTGGCTGCAGCTTACTTTATAGTATTGAACCTGATCCTGAGAACATATGGGGAGTGGCCAGATGCAAAGGTTGGTGGTGTAGTGCTGAGATCATGGGCATTAAGCCTGGGTGCTGTGATCCTCATCTCGCAGGTTGTTAATTATCTAGAGGGATTATTCGAACAAAAAAAGGGCTTCAGATATCTATTGGAACAAATAGTCATGAATTTAGAGTTTCTTATTCATGTAATACTTCTTGCTGTTGTTTATTCTTTTCTGGGTACACATCTGGATTCAGATATCGGGGTGCGAAATATGGTATTGTTCTTCATGACCGTCGGGGTTTTTTACTTAAATGTTTTCTGGTTAGTCCCCAAATATCAGTTTACGCAAAGATATTTGAAGCTGATCTTACTGACCTTGGCATTTGTCGGGTTGACGGGCCTATTAACATCTGTAATTGATGCCATTTACTTAACTGTTGCAATGCAGCATAAAGGGATTTATCTGGGTTTCATCAATGTAATCATGTTTCCTGGTGTAAATTGGGCCATTTACCTGGTTGCGATTCCTGCCATGATCTATGCCTTAATTAGGAAAGGGATAATATCCCGAAACAAAGAAGGATTCACACTTTTTCGAAAAAAAGAAGCTGAACTAAACCAACTTCGAGCCCAGGTCAATCCTCATTTTCTGTTCAACTCACTAAATACAGTCTACGCTTTCGCACTTAAGGAAGGCAATGACAAAACAGCCGAAAGTATTGCAAAGCTGGCAAACATGATGCGCTATCTAATTGATGACATGGAACAAGCAGAAATCCCAATCCGGAAGGAAATAGGGTATATTGAAGATTATATCCAACTTCAGTCTATCCGGAGTTCAGTTGAGCGCAATATCTCAGTTCAGATTGACCTAAGTGATGATCAGCTTGATCAAATGATTGCTCCTATGCTTATGATTCCCTTTGTGGAGAATGCCTTCAAACACGGGATTAATCCTAATAATCCATCTGAATTAAAAATATGGATTTCAATTAATTCTAAAAGTCTCCAATTTGAGATCGAAAATTCAATAAATCAGGACTTTGAGTCCTTTAAGAAAGAAAAGGGATTTGGGATTGGGATACAGAACGTCAGAAAGCGTCTAGAACTGGTTTATCCCGGACGACATAAACTGTCAATTACTGATGCTGAAGAAAGATTTGAGGTGATTATGACAATTGAATTGTAAAAAAAAAGTTTCCAATTTTATCTATCTATATTGAGATTCCAAACCACGAAACCTAACTGCCAATGTACACCCTGAGATTTTTGTTTTGTAGTATTTTATTTGTCCAATTGATTTCATGCACGAATAAGGAGCCTGCCCAGGTTGAACCTGAAGTTATTGAAATCGATATTGGAAAAAAGAATAGACCTCTGCTGAATGTTTCGATTAAAGACCTGATCCCTCTGGAATTCTCTAAGAATAGTATTTTAGAGTTCCCGGATAAAGTCGTTTGTTATAACAATCATTTTTACGTTTTAAACAATAACCGTTTTAAAGATCCATCTCTATTCCTTTTTGATGAAAGAGGGCATTTCAAGAAAAAGACTAAAATTGGAAAGGGACCCGGAGAAATGGTTGAACCCTTCGCTTTTGCGATCAACAAAGAAGATTCTGTCATATTGATACACGATATGGCTACAGGTCGAATCAATAATTTTGATTCCGACCTTAATTACATCGGTTGTGGTGACCATGATCGGCACCCTATTAGTGATTTCTACCATATTCGTAATGATACCTTCCTTGGGTATAAAATATGGCGAAATAGAGACACAATGGAAGAAAATCAGTACTATACCTATACACTTTATACTGAAGGATTCACAATTGCAAAACACTTAGATATTTTTATCTACGGCAATAAAGGTCAAGTTTCTCTACTGGGTCCTGTAAATGTAACCAATGATGAGGTTCTTTTTGTGTCACCATGGAGTTATAATATTTATCAACTGGTTAAAGGTCAGCCGACTATTAAATACATCGTAGATTTTGGGCGATATAATTTCACTGCTGACGAATTGGAAAAGCAATCCAGTGATGAACTGTGGAAACAAATTCATGGAGGAAAGCGAATAGGGATCTTAATTGGTCTTGCAAAGACAGATGACTTCCTGGTCATCACAACGGTTCTAGAAGAAAAGGGACTGATCTACTTCCTATCGCTGGGGAATAAAGAACTCTACTGCCTGAATGATTGTGTCGAGGCTGGATCGCTTCCAGATTGCCTGATAAGTGGAGTTACCAACGATGGTACATTATACGGAGTGGTGATGCCAGATGATCTCAAGCAATTTCAAGAATCCAGTGGGCTATATCAAGAAATAGAGGTTGACGAAGATGATAATCCGTATGTTATTCTGTTTAAAGTATTAGAACCTGAATAAGGGCAAAATGTTACCTTTATTCTGTTAAACCGTTAAACCGAATCAATGATCACCTGTATCGCTGTTGATGACGAACCCAGTGCTCTCGATGTAATCGCAATTCATGCGGCAAAAATGCAGGAACTTGAGGTCTTGGGATTGTACGCTGATCCATTCAAGGCCAGAGATTTCCTGAAAAACAATCCGGTAGATTTGATTTTTCTAGATATCAATATGCCCGGATTATCCGGACTCCAGCTCCTTGATCAGCTGAGTGTTCGTCCGCATGTTATTTTCGCTACCGCCT
>JAYEFL010000083.1:0-4300 GCA_034658635.1 Bacteroidota bacterium
GGCCTGAATTGCATGATAAAGAAAAACTGCATGAATGGCTTCACGCACAGTATTGTTCCCTCTGAATGAAAACGACAGGTTAGATACTCCACCTGAAACCCTCACATGGGACAGGTTGTTCTTGATCCAGGATGTAGCCCGGATATAATTAACAGCATAGGCATTGTGCTCTTCAATTCCTGTTCCAACCGCCAGAACGTTGGGATCAATAATGATATCTTCAGGAGGGAATCCCAGACTATTGACCAGCAGATCATAAGACCTTCGGGCAATTTCAATTTTACGTTCAAAGGTATCTGCCTGTCCTTCCTGATCAAATAGCATGACCACAATGGCAGCTCCAAATGATTGAGCCTCCCTGGCTACACTTAAAAATGCTTCTTCTCCTTCTTTCAGACTGATGGAATTTACAACTGACTTGCCCTGCAGACATTTTAATCCTACCCTGATAACGCTCCATTTGGATGAATCAACCATTACCGGAATTCTTGCAATATCCGGTTCAGCAGTAAGCATATTCAAGAATTTCTCCATCGCAACTTCTGCATCCAGCATAGCGTCATCCATGCAAACATCAATCATCTGTGCTCCGCCTTCAACCTGATTCCGGGCCACACCTACTGCCTCTTCATATTTCTCTTCCCTGATAAGGCGGGCAAATTTCAGTGATCCTGCTACATTAGTCCTTTCACCAATATTCATAAAGTTGGCATCAGCTCGCAAGATAAGAGCTTCAAGTCCTGAATAAGAAGACAGCTTTTGAGACTCAGGAACAGCTCTGGGCACATAATTCTTTGCAAACTGTGCGATTGCAACGATATGTGCCGGTGTAGATCCGCAGCAAGCCCCGATGAGGTTGATCTGTCGATCTTCTAAGAATGGCTTTATAAAATCTGCCATCTCCCTGGCTGTCTGGTCGTAGTTTCCAAATTCATTAGGCAATCCCGCATTCGGATGCACACTCACAAAGGTATTTGCAAGATTTGAAAGCTCCTGAACGTAAGGGGCAAGCTGTTCTGCTCCCAGCGAACAGTTCAGGCCAATAACAAGAGGATCAGCATGTTTAACAGAGATTAAGAAGGCCTCCAAAGTTTGCCCCGACAAGGTTCTTCCGCTGGCATCTGTTATGGTACCACTAATCATCAGAGGCCATCGGGTTCCGAGTTCATCAAATAACTCAATTAAACCAGAAATAGCAGCTTTTCCATTGAGGGTATCAAAGATAGTCTCTAGCATCAGGAGATCCACTCCACCCTCAATCAGGGCTCTGGCCTGTTCTTTATAAGCTGCTGCAAGCTGATCAAAATGAATATTCCGGTATCCGGGATTTTCTACATCAGGTGAAAGCGAAGCAGTTCTGTTTGTCGGGCCCAAGGTTCCAGCAACAAAATACTTACTACCAGCTGCCTCTCTTGCCAGTCTTGCAGCCGACAAGTTCATTTCGTAAACAAAATCCTCAGTTCCATAGTCAGCCTGACTGATAGCATTGGCATTGAAGCTGTTTGTGGTTATTATGTCAGCCCCGGCATCGAGATAGGCCAGATACACATTCTTGATCAGGTCTGGTCTGGTAAGGTTAAGAATTTCATGATTTCCTTTTAATGGGATATGCCATTTGGAAAAGGGACCAGATTGATAATCCTCCTCTTTTAAACGTGCCTCCTGAATTTGTGTACCCATGGCACCATCCAGAATAAGAATGCGATCTTTTAATGCCGCACTGAGTCGGGTATATGACAGAGATAACTTCATCTTAACAGTGATCCGGTAACAGCTAGAAAAACATTCATACGTGGAAAAAGGTTTCTAATACGATGAAGATTTTCAATGCTGATTCTCCCAACCGTGTAATTATAATCAGGTCCTGTATATTTCTCTGACACAGATTCAAATTCAAAATGTGACAAATCAACTACATCATGGTATCTGAGATAAATTTCCACAATATAATCTCTGGTATAATGAGGCATATTATGAAAGTTTCTCTTTTTATATTCGTAGCGATAATTATGTTTCCTTGCGGTGATGTCAGATAATACAGCCGACCCGGTTGGATGTCCGCCAGCACCTTTGCCAAACATAAACTGTTTATCATAAAAATGTCCCTGAACCACTACTCCATTATACTCATCTTCAACATTATAAATATATTCATCGGGTTTCACAAGACGAGGGAGAACGAAGACACTAAATTTGTTACCTGGAGTTTTACGGATTTCTGCAACCAGTTTAATATTGCCCCCTTTTTCTTTTGCAAAGCGAACATCGTAAGATGACAGATTACTAATCCCGATATTCACAATTTCATCAGGATGAACAATGGTTCCCAAGCCATGTAAAGCCAGAATAACCGACTTGTACAGAGAGTCATATCCTTCGACATCAAAAACGGGGTCCGACTCAGCAAATCCCAGTTGCTGAGCCTCTGCTAAGGCCTCCTCATAGTCCTTATTGTCATTAAATACTTTAGAGAGAATATAGTTTGAGGAGCCGTTGAGGATTCCTGTTATGGATTGAAGCAAATCATTATCATAATACTCCTCCAGGCTACGGATAACAGGGATGCTTCCACATGCTGATGCTTCATAAAGCAAGGCTGCTCCTGTTTCCTTCTGGAGTTGAATTAGCTCCTCAAGATGATATGCAAGCATTTTTTTATTTCCGGAAACAACGCTTTTGCCTATCAACAATGATCGTTTAACGATTTCATATGCAGCATCTGCATCGTCAATTAATTCTACTACCAGGTTTATCTCAGGATCATTAAGAATAATATCGGTATTAGTTGTAAATATCTTCTCCCTAATCGGGCGATTCTTCTTTTCATCTTTTATACAAATGGTTTTTATTCTTGCATCTGCAGTCTGAACATCCTGCAAAACATCATAAAGGCCCTGGCCTACAACGCCGAAACCAAATAATCCTATTGTAATCTTTCCGTTCTTGCTATTAAACATAATTATCTCTTAATAAAGTCTTTGATCACAGTGGTAATTGCTTCAAATTCAAGCAAAAAACCATCATGTCCGTAAAATGAATCAATCTCTGTAAATTTTGCTCCGGGAATCCCATTGGCAATTCTGATTTGTTCCTCAAGTGGAAAAAGCAGATCAGTTTTTATCCCAATCGCATGCGTTTGTGTGGATATCTGTTTGAGGGCTGCTTCAACTCCTCCCCGACCCCGGCCAATATTCTGAGAATCAAGTGCCTTGGTCATAGCATAGTATGAGAATGCATCAAATCTCTTTTCCAGTTTAAGGCCCTGGTACTGTTGATAGGAACTAACCTTGAAATTCTCCAGCTTGTCAGAATCCGGGTCTTCCTGAGTTTTATTATAAGTATGGCCATTACGATATGATATCAGTGCTATACTTCTTGCTGCTCTGAGTCCTGCTGACTTTTCAGTGAATCTACCGGCGATAAAATCCGGATCACTCTCAAGTGCCATTCTTTGTGATTCATTAAATGCAATTCCCCAGGGAGAAGCCACAGCATTTGTAGCTATTGGCACCAGGTATTCAAATAAGCCAGGTTCATAATAAGCCCATTCAAGAGCCTGCTGACCGCCAAGTGAGCCACCTGTGATAAGGTGTATTTTATTAATTCCCAGGTGATTCCGCAACAACTGATGTCCTTTAACAATATCTCGTACAGTTACCAGGGGGAAATCTTTTCCATATCTTTCTCCTGTTTCCGGGTTTATACTTGCCGGACCAGTACTACCGTAGCAGGAGCCCAGAATGTTGGCACAAATAATAAAATGGATATCCGGATCAAATAACAAGCCCTTTCCAAGCATTCCCGGCCACCATTCGGCTACATTGGAATTTGCGGTGAGAGCATGACAAACCCAAATCACGTTATCCCTTTTCTCATTCAGGGATCCACAAGTATGAAAGGCAATTGTTACTTCCGGCAAGCTGTTTCCATTCTCAAGAGTGAAAAGCTCGTTAAACCTTACTTTCTGAACTTTCATGTAATCCTATTTATTAAGCGCTATTTATTTAAACGATCCAAGTAATGCTAATGCCTGATTAAAATCTTCAATAATATCATCAATATGTTCGAATCCGACTGACACCCTTAGCAATCCTGGTAATACTCCGGCAGCTCTTTGCTCCTCGGCACTCAATTGTTGGTGAGTGGTTGCAGCTGGCTGGATGATAAGAGTTTTTGCATCTCCAACATTTGCCAGGTGGCTAACAAGTTTCAGATTGTCTACTACTTTTAATCCATTCTCTTTTCCTCCTTTTACAGAAAAACTTAAAACCCCACCAAAACCATTGCGTAAATACTTCTT
>JAYEFL010000084.1:0-4289 GCA_034658635.1 Bacteroidota bacterium
CCTTTAATAAATACCTTGCCTCAAGTTCAATTACCTCTGAAGATGTATATACCGAGTCAAAGTTATTATCCTCAGTAAAACGCGACCAGATTCCAGGGAAAGTATGTCTGAACTCATTAGTATGGGATTGCCTCAAGCCATCCTGAATATTAAAGTATGGCTTCATTTCAGCCAGAAGGCTATCCTTCTCAGCTTGTAGATCTTCGGTGGACTTCTGCACTGCAAAATCAAACTCAGCGATAAGGGTTTCATGCAACCACGGAGATCCCTTTTGAAACTCATATGGGAATGTTCCCTGTCGGGGAAAAAGAGAGTAAATACTTAACAATGCAGCCACAAATAGAATTCCTGTAAGAATTCGTGTAAAAAAGATCCTGATTTTTTTGAATAAAATTTTCATAATAAGGATTAACTGAACAAAAATAAATAATTTAGTCATATGAAACCTACAAATCACCCTTTTGGAATTACCATCACTACATCAATTTCAATCAGAGCAAATCCTGATCATAAAAGTGAGCTGCTTTCTCAGCTATTATTTGGTGAAAGTTTTACAATAATTCAGAAGATTGAGGATTGGCTTCTGATAAATACACTGCCGGAGAATCTTCAGGGATGGATTCCTGATCATTCTTATCTTCCGGTGAAGTCGCCAGGACTAAACCCCGGGGATCCAGGATGTTATGTGAATCTGGAAATAGCAATGATAAGCCCAATTGATTATTCCGGATACCCTATTTCTGTTACTCCGGGCAGTACATTTCCATGCAAACCAGAAATCGGGAAGGAATTTAAACTTGGCAACAGAAGCTATCGCTTTGAGTCACCTGTTCCTGAAGCACCAGTAATCACCGATAATTACAATATGGATGCACTGGCCCTTATTTTCATCCATTCTCCTTATTTATGGGGAGGAAGATGTTTATTTGGAATTGATAATTCAGGATTGATCCAACTGGTATATAAGATGCGTGACATTAGCCTTCCTGGCAATCTGGCTGAGCTGGTTCAACTAGGAAAATCGGTTCCATTTGCACACGACGCTCAGCCAGGAGACCTGGCATTTTTCGAGAATAAAGAAGGGGATATAATACATGCTGGAATTATTACCAAACCCAATAAAATTGTGCACTGTTATGGATCTGTCAGAGAGGATTTATTAGACCATGCTGGAATTTATGACCCAAGAGAAGAAAAGTACCTGTTTTATCTGAGAATTATTAACCGTTTACTGTAAGACATTGCATGCTGTTAAAGTTCTGTTAACAAAGAATGAAGCTTCTGTTATTTCTCTAACTTTGTGCCGTTATTAAAACTTAACACACAAAACTAACTATCATGACAAGAAGATTATTATTTGGAATAGTGGCACTTAGCTTTCTAATTTCCTGTAACAACCTGAACTCTGAACAATCTACTACTATCACGTCTGCAGAATTTGCAACGGTTGCCGAAAACCTGATCGACCAAACTGTTAGTATTGAAGGAACTGTGTTGCATATCTGCAAGCATGGTGGAAAGAAAATGTTTATCAATGAAGACAGGGTAAAAGTTATTGCAAGTGAAAAACTAGCCGCCTTCGATTTGGCACTTGAAGGAAGTGCTGTAATTGTTACAGGCATTATTCGTGAGGAAAGTGTTCCGGTATTATCCAGCGAGAAAGAAGCTCCTGACACTATTGTGGTTGCCAATACAGAAGAAAAAGAAGATGAAGTAGCTGCCGAAGATTGTGACATGGAGAAAGTAAAACCCTTGTACGTCATCGAGGTGATAAAAATATCTGAAGTTTCTGAAAATTCTGAAGAAATTCAATAAAAGTTAGACTCCTTTGAAATTAAGTAAATTAATTCGTGTCCTTCACAGGGACCTGGGATACCTTTTCTTCGGAATGAGTATTCTCTATGCCATTTCAGGAATAGCCCTTAATCATATGAGGGATTTCAATCCAAATTATAACATCCACAGGTATCAGATTGATGTTCCCGGCCAGTTGAATAAGGAGATTATCAACAAGGAATGGATAGAAGATCTACTGGTAGAATTAGAAGTAGAAGAGGATTATAAGCAATCATATTATCCCGCTCCCAATCGACTCAAGGTATTCCTGAAGAATGGCAATATGGAATTAGATTTAGAAACAGGTAAAGGATTACTTGAAACTGTTCACAAAAGGCCGGTTCTCTATCAGGTGAACTACCTGCATTACAACCCTGGCAGATGGTGGAAATGGTTCTCAGATATTTTCTGCATTGCCTGGATTATAATATCCATAACAGGATTATTTATCATAAAATCAGGAAAACACAGCATCAAAAAGAGAGGTGCACTATGGACAATTGCAGGGGTAATAATCCCAATTATCCTGCTATTGGTTTATGGATAAAACATTGTACGGGGCGACCAATGTGTCGCCCCTGGTGTCTCCCCAACAACATTACCATTCATCCGGCAATAAATTATCCAGACATTTATTGTAGAATCCCATTACACGGGCACTCATACCCATTCCTGAGAATCCTCCATCGTGGAAAAGATTTTGCATAGTAACTTTTCTGGTTAAATCAGAAAAAAGAGTAATACAATAATCGGCACACTCAAGAGCATCAGCATTACCCAGAGGAGACATCCGGTCAGAAAAATCAAATAAACCGTCAAAACCTCTAACACCCCCTCCAGCAGTAGTAAAAGTGGGAGACTGAGATATTGTATTGATTCTTACTTTCTTTTCGCGACCATAAATATATCCGAAACTGCGGGCAATACTTTCTAAAACTGATTTTGCCTCTGCCATATCGTTGTAACCATAGAATGATCTCTGTGCGGCAATGTAGGTCAAAGCCACAACAGATCCATATTCATTAATAGCGTCAAGCTTTTTAGCTACTTGCAACACCTTATGAAATGAGACTGCCGAGATATCCAGAGATTGAGAGAAATAATGGTAATCCAGATCATCATATGAGCGTTTCTTTCTAACATTTGGAGACATTCCAATTGAATGCAGAATAAAATCCAGCTTTCCCCCAAAAATCTCCATACTATGTTTGACAAGATTTTCCAGATCCTCAACTTTTGTTGCATCCGCTCCAATAACCTGAGCATTAACCTTTTCAGCCAGAACCTGGATTTCGCCCATTCTTAGAGCAATAGGAGCATTTGTTAAAATTAACTCGGCACCCTCTTCATGAGCTCTTTCGGCTACTTTCCAAGCAATAGATTTGTCGTTCAGGGCACCAAAGATCAGCCCCTTTTTACCTTTGAGTAAGTTATAGGTCATTAGATTGACGTTTATAATTGTTTATTTCAATACAAATGAAGTACATAATGGTTTTTATCCTGATCAATTAAGTAGCTGTCGGGCATTATTTACTGCCTCATCTGTCACTTCTTCTCCACTCAGCATACGTGCCAGTTGCAAAATTCTTTCCTCCCGGTTCAGTAGCTTAATTGCAGTATGAGTACTTAAATCATCATCATATTTATAGACAAGATAATGCTGATCACCACTACTGGCAACCTGAGGCAGGTGAGTAATATTAAAAACCTGCCTCCCTTTAGATATTGACTTAATCATTTTCCCCATCTTGTCAGCAATCTCACCAGAAACCCCTGCGTCAATTTCATCAAAAATCAGAGTATCAACATCCAGCGAGCTGCTGATCAATCCCTTAATGCTAAGCATTAAGCGACTAATCTCACCTCCTGAAGCAATTTTTGAAACAGTTTCGGGTTTCTGATTTTTGTTGGCTGCAAAAAGAAAACTCATTTTATCAAGTCCGTCAAATCCGGGTATCTCCAAAATATCATGCCCTATTTCAAAGCGCGCGTTAGGCATTCCCAGCTCACTAAGTGAAGCCTCAACCCTGGTGCAGAATTCGGGAATCCCTTTTATTCTTTCAGATGAAAGTGCTTCCCCTTCCTTTATCAGCCTGCTGTTCAAATTGTCAGTTTCCTTCTTAAGAATTTCAATATTATCTGATGATAACTGTATGCCTGCTAATTGCAGGTCAAGTTCCTCTCTTAAAGCAATAAGCCCGTCCTGATCAGGCACCTGATGCTTTTGTTCTAAAGTGTACAAAAGATCAAGCCGATCCTGAATAACCTGAAGTCTCGACGGATCAGCTTCAACATGATCCAGAATATTTCTCAATTCACCAACTATGTCCTTTAACTCCAGATAACTACCGTCCAGTCTTTTCAAAGGCTCAGACAACTGACTAAAATAACCTTCAACTGTGCGGATGCTCTGAATTACCTGCTTCATTCCAGCTAACAGAGCATTTTCATCC
>JAYEFL010000085.1:0-4258 GCA_034658635.1 Bacteroidota bacterium
ACCAAAAGCGGACCCTTTAGGGGAACGGCCCCTATTGAGTATAAAGGCTCCGACTTCAAAATAAAGATACGACCAGAGTATATATTGGATGGCTTACAATATTCCAATACCTTTGCGTTCAGTGAAGATAAACAATATTTAGCAGTTTTTACCCCTAACACTAGATATGTAGCCGGAGCTTTCCTTGAATAATTTATAACTGTCGCTCTATATAAGGCGTGGATTGAAACGAATAATATGGCTAAACTTCAATTAAAATTACCTAAGATAAGTGCCTGCGATGGATGCCCTCTCCAGAATACAGGCCAACTCAGTCCTGACATGCCTACCTCCGGAGAAGGGAAACTTGGAGTTATGATAGTCGGTGAGGCTCAAGGAGCATTAGAAGCTCAAAAGGGAACCCAGTTTATTGGCCCCTCCGGCCAACTTCTGAGAGCTGTTCTTAAAAGCATAGGCTTAGACTTAGATAGAGACTTCTGGAAGACAAACTGTGTGAGATGCAGACCTAGGGGGGGAAACCCATCAACAGCAGAAATCAAAGCTTGTAATGCTAAGCTGTTTAAAAGCATCCATAAGAGAAAGCCGAAGATAGTTATTCCTTTAGGAAAGCACGCAGTTGTGGCTCTGATAGGCCAATATGTAAACGACATAACCATATCTAAATTCAGGGGTACCTTTATCCCTATTCCTGAACACAATTTTTATCTTGCTCCAACTTTGCATCCAAGCTTTGTAGCCAGACAGGATGATGATTACTCTTACAGCACTCTTCAACGAGATCTCAAAGAGACTCTCAGCCTATTAAAATACATTCCGGATAACCTTAAAATTGAACCTCTCGACATCAAGACACCAATACGTCTAGTCACTGAGTACTCAACCTTCAGTGCCATTATGGAAAAAATCCATAAAGAGAAGCCGTTTACTGCTTTTGATTACGAAACATCCAGCAAGAAACCACAGGACCCTAAGAGCAGAATTTGGTCCATGTCAATCTGCTTTAATGGAAAGAGCTACTCATTCCCTGTTCACTACCCTGCTGTTCAAGGGGTTTATCCTAAAGATGCATCCGAAACCATGTGGGGAACAAAATTTCTTCCCTTGGTTATTGATAAAATCAAGCGGTATCTTCAAGATCCTAAACTCAAAAAGGCTGCTCATAATGAGTCTTTTGAAAGAACCTGGTCTCATTTTATTTTTCAATCACCTGTAAGGTCTCTTGTCTGGTGTACCATGAACAGCACTCATATTCTCGATGCCAGAAAAGGTTTTTGTGGGTTAAAACTCCAAGCCTTTGTCCGGTGGGGTGTATCTGGCTATGATGACGAGATGAAATTCTTTATGAAGTCTCATGTAGATAAAGGAGCAAACTCTATAAATCAACTTCACAAAGCATCACTGGACAAACTTTTGCTCTATGGTGGAATCGACTCTTTCTTAACCGAAAAGCTCGCCAGAGAGCAACTTAAAATCTTTAATCTGCCCAACAATAAACCCCTTCATAAGACAAGGAAATTAGTTCACGAAACATCTATGGCCTTTGCTAATTGCCAAAAAACAGGGATTCATATAAACGTCCCTCACTATCAAAAAATAAAAAATCAACTCACTGATGGGATCGCAAAAAATATTCAAGAAATTCAGACTTCACCGGAGATTAAATCATTTGAAAAGGCTGAGCAAAGGCAGTTTAGCCTTAATTCTCCAGTAGATTTGAGGATTCTATTATTTGACATCCTGGGAGAGCAATCGAAAAAGAAAACAGAGACCGGTTTGGATAGCGTAGACAAAGATGTACTGACTGATCTTAAAACTCCAGTTGGTAAAAAAATTGTAAAAATCAGGGAGTTTAAAAAACTACGGGACACATATATTGCCCAATATTTGCGTGAAGAAGTAGATGGAATAGTATATCCATTTATATGTACGCATACAGCTCGCTCAGGGCGCAGCTCAATATCAAACCCATCATTACAAAATACCCCAGAGAGAAATGAAAAAGCAAAGAAGCTTATCAAACGAGGGATAATCCCTTCACCTGGAAACAAGATAGCAGAAATAGATTTCAGCTCAATAGAAATTTCAATGCTGGCAACGGAAACCAAAGATAAAGCTTTGTTAAAATACCTTTGGAACCCCAAGTCAGACATGCATTTTGATCAGGGTAAAAGGCTCTTCATTTTAGATAATGATGGAATGAATAAAACCCTCAGATATAATGCAAAAAGTGAGTTCGTGTTTCTCCAGGTCTATGGGGGAAAGGCTGCTGCAAGTGCCAAATATCTATGGTTTAGTTCAATGGATATTAAAACAGGGAAGGACTCAAATGGCCCAAAGCTAAGAAAGCATCTCGCCCAGCATGGCATTAGAAATTTAGATGATTTTACAGAGCATGTTAAAGAAGTAGAATCCGCTCTCTGGAAAGATTTCCCTGGAATCAGGCGGTGGCAGAAAGCTCAAGGAGAATTCTATTTAAAGCACGGCTATGTTGAAACCCAATTTGGATTCAGAAGGAGCGGGTATCTCAAGTGGGAAGTCATCTTGAATACACAAACTCAATCTACTGCTGCTCACCTTCTGTGGTGGTGTTTCAAAAGACTTGATCAAATACGAATCAAAGAGAAATGGAAAACCAAATTACTTGGACAGGTGCACGACAGTGTGCTTCCAGACATTCATCCGGCTGAGGAAGAACATGTTATGAAAACAGTACACCGAGTAATGACTAGGGAAGTGGTAGATGAGTTTTCGTGGATTATTGTACCTATCAGTATAGAAATTGAAATGTCTGGGGTCGATCAGTCCTGGTATGATATCAAAGAAGTATCAAAAAATTACTATAAATCATTGGCGAGCAAGGAAGAAGTAGCTGCCACCAGAAATTTACTAAAATCAAGAGTGCTAAATCTAGGGAAAAGGAACGCTTATGAATAAAAATACAGGACCATTACCAATTAGATACAGACCTAGTACCCTCGATAATTTCTTTGGGAACGAGGGATTAAAAAAGACTCTTCAAGGTATACTCGAAAGACCTTTAGACCAAATGCCTCATAGCATACTACTGCACGGACCTTCGGGTACAGGTAAAACTACCTTAGCACGAATAATCAGAAAAGAAATGGGCTGTTCAGATTACGATTACCATGAACTCAATGCTGCTGATCTCCGAAAAATAGATGACATGAGAGCAGTGATTTCTGAGGCCCCGCTCGCTCCTCTCAAAGGAAAAATAAAAATTTATTATTGGGACGAGGCCCACCAACTCATTTCTTATTCAAAAGAGATTATACTTAAAATACTTGAAGAACCTCCAAGCCATGTATTTTTTCTCTTAGCAACCACAGAACCAGAGAGGATTCCAAAGACAATTCAACGACGTTGCACCAAACTTCAAACCAGATTACTCTCTCCACCGGTAGCTGCGGATCATTTGAAGTCAGTTATCAAAAGAGAAAAAATCACCGGCATATCACCTGAAGTTCTAAAGATAATTATTAAAACCAGCGAGGGTTCTGCCAGCGAAGCTCTTACTCTACTTGATACTGTCAAAGATAGCCCCACCAAAGAGGGTATTGACTACCTCATAACGCTCACCAAAGACACCCAAGCTCTGTGCAGAGAGCTCTTAGCAACTATTCAAGGGCGAGCAGATTGGGCCGATGTAAAAAAGATAGTTACAGCTTTAGATTGTGACCCAGAGCAAGCCAGGCAACATATATTAAACTACTTATCAAAGGTCTTGCTTTCTACTGGAGACAAAAAGATCTACGAAGCAATGACCTATTTTACAGAGAGTTTTTACACCGCTGGTAGAGCTGGTCTCATAATGGCCTGCTTTGCAGCATGTAATTAGGGGGAGCCCATGAGTTCAAAAACAATAAATAAGAGTGAGGTAAAGGTACAAGTAAATATCTTGATGCCTTTAACATGGAAAGAAAAACTGGATGATCTGGCTCGACAAGAATCTATGACTCATAAAAAGACCATCACTTATCAAACTTTAATTCGAGCTACACTGGATAAACACTTAAACCTGTCTAAATAGGAGGCACTATGGGATACAAAGAAGATATTCAAATTGACATTAATGCTTTGGATGTGGAGTTGCTCCGCCAAGCACCCCTGTATCAGCGGTGGGGAAAGCGAGAAGCTGATGCTTTGTATGAAAAAGATCAAGTCGAAGAGTCTCTCAGTAGATGTAGAGCCACACTAGATCTTGCTATCCGAGCGAACCCACAAAATTTTGGCTTCGAGG
>JAYEFL010000086.1:0-9576 GCA_034658635.1 Bacteroidota bacterium
TGACTCCCTGGATTATTTCTTTGATCAGGAGGGCAATAAATTGCGTATCAAAACAGATAAGTATTTAACAGGAGAGTACATTATAATAAAGTAACAAATATGAAGAATAACAGAGCAATATCCTATATGGTTCGTATCGTAACAATCACATTGGTAGTTATATATGCATCTTCTTGCATGCAAAAGCAAAAAAAAGACAGTCAACAGGAACAGGAAATATCCTGGGCTGAGAAGTTAGGCTATCCTTCCGGGAAGAAGGTCATAATTCTTCATGCCGATGATGCAGGAATGAGTGAAGGAGCTAATATCGCCACTATTCGATACCTTGAAAACAATCAGATACAATCAGCTGCAGTTATGGCACCTTGCCCGAATGCTGAGGAATTTATCCAGTGGGCTATTGATAATCCTGATTCAGATGTGGGGATGCACCTCACTCTGACCAGTGAATGGAAAGAATACCGATGGAGTTCAATAACAGATCCCGATGAAGTTCCAGGCTTGATCGATCCTGATGGAATGTTCTGGCATGAAGTATATGAGGTAGTTACACATGCGTCAGCTGCAGAGGTTGAAAAGGAAATAAGGGCTCAAATTGATATGGCAATTTCGATGGGTTATCAGCCCGATCACCTCGACACCCACATGGGAACGCTTTATGGTCATCCAGGTTATCTTGAAGTGTTCATCAAAGTTGCTGAAGAGTATGGTATTCCTGCAAATATTATTGATCTTTCTGATACACTGGTTGCTGCCAGGTTTAAACAGGAGGGCTACCCAATAGACGATAATGTTATTGGCTTAGTAGGTAAATACAGCTTGCCAAAACTTGATAACTTCACAAGCGTTCCCAGAGGAAATACTTACGAGGAGAAGATTGAAAACTTCAGAGCGCTTGTCAAAGCATTGCCATCTGGTCTTACGGAAATCATTTTTCATCCCTCTGTTCAAAGTGAACAATTAAAGAGTATTACTAATTCCTGGCAACAAAGAGTGTGGGAAGCAGAAATGTTTTCCGATCCCGGGCTGATCAGCTTTTTTAAAGACGAGGGGATTATTCTTACAAACTGGAAGGAAATAATGCAACGGTACAATAAAATGAAAGAATAATCCGCAGTGGTTTTTTCCTGCACAAACAAGGTTTGATTATGACATTAAAAAGGATCCTTACCGCTCTGTTTCTTTCCTTATTTATTCTGAGTGCTTGTATGAGCCAGAATCGAGAGATGGAAAGACCGCCGAAACCTCCTCGTGGTTATCCTGGTGAGAAAATTATGGGACTGGCCTATGCTGCGGGATTAATAAATCTGATAGAAACTAAACCTGAAGTACCTGATTATATTGAAGAATACAAGGATATTACCTATAAGCAAGTGGGAGATATATCGCTTCAGTTGAATGTGTATAAGCGCAAAGACCTAAACGCAAATGCTCCGGCACTCATATTTATTCATGGTGGCTCGTGGAAAGGAGGGGAAAGATCTGATTATCTACCTTACCTGCTGGATTATGCAAAAAAGGGTTATGTCACTGTTACTATTTCATACAGGTTATCCCAGGTTGCTCCATTCCCTGCTGCAGTACTCGATGTCAAATGTGCAGTAAACTGGATACGTACTCATGCTGAAAAGTACATGATTAATCCTGATAAAATTGCTGTAATAGGTGGGTCTGCAGGTGCCCATCTGGCTATGATGCTTGCATATTCCCCGGAAGAAGCATTTGATGAGGAATGTTCAGGCAGCAGAAGTGGTAAGGTTCAGGCTATTGTCAACCTTTATGGTCCTGTTGATCTGACCACAGAATACGCCCGTGGAGCAGAATCTGTAATTAAATTTTTAGGTGCTACTTATCAGGATGATCCTCAAAGATATATAGATGCATCTCCCAAGACACATATATCACCCGGAGATCCTCCGACATTGATCTTTCAGGGAACATTAGATTCGTTGGTTCCTGTAAGTCAGGCCGATTCATTGAATGTCTGGCTCGGGAGAGCAGGTGTTTATTGCGAGTATCATCGCTTAAAAGGATGGCCCCATACTATGGATTTATCCAAAAAGGTCAATGATTATTGCCAGTTTTATATGGACTCCTTCTTTGAAAAATACCTAAGAACTAATTGAATAATAACTCGTTTTGCTGCATATTTGACCCCAGCCCAAACAAGAAAATTTTGATAATAAGGGCTTAACATAGTTATTAGTTAGGATGCTAAAAACCTGATTGGTTAATATATTTGATAATTATGTTAAGAAAATAGGGCTGTATATGAAAAATAAGTGATAAATTTCACAAAATATTTTGATCTGTAATTATAAACACTAAATGGAATAATTATGAAAAAAGTTGCTTATTTTCTTACTAGTCTTACGCTGATAGGATTTATGGTTCTTTCGGTTTCTTCATGTAAAAAGGTAGATCCACCTACGGTAACAATCTTTGCCAGTGTTGATGGCTACGTGGTTGCCTTCACTGCAACCGCTACAGACACTGATAATTACAGCTGGGTCTTCGGTGATGGCGAAGTGGGTTCGGAACAAAATCCGGTACATACTTATGCTCAGTCCGGATCTTACACAGCCACTCTTACCGTAACAGGAGAAGGTGGAGTCGCAGAGGTATCTACCACGGTTACAATTGCAGCATCCCCATTGGAGATGTTAACGGGTGGACCAGCGGCCGCTAATGGCAAAACATGGGTTTTCAGCCCTGCAGGTAGTGAAGGTGATGGTATTTATAAAGCTGATGTAGATTTTACCTTTGAAGATCCTATCCCAGCTGGAATTTTGGGTCTTATTGGACTTCCTTCCGAATATGAAGATGAATTTACTTTTCACAATGATCTGAGCTATTCACATGAAGTAATGAATGACAGTGTTGTGACTAACGTTGTTTATGCAATGATGAATCAAATCGCGTACAGACCATCAGCAGAAGACGTTATTGTTCTCGCTCCGTTTACACCTGCTGCCGCCACTTTTACATTTACTGAGGACATTGATTTGACACTTGAAACAACCAGTGATAGTGACAATGAAAATACCTGGGAAACCACATGGAGTGGTGTTACTGTTCTTGAAATAGAAGGGGGAGAAGAATTTATGGGAATCCTTGATTTCACAAGAAAATATCTTGTTTTTAATATTTCTGTTGATCAACTGCAGATAGGAATGTTTGTTTCTGCTACTGATGGACCTAAAATGAATTATCCTTCTCACATACTGAGAATGACTTTTATCCCTAAGCAGTAAGCCAGGGAGTCACAATCTTCAGGTTGTGGAATGAATAAAAAAGGTTTACAGGGCTAAGGGCCTTGTGAACCTTTTTTTTTAATCTCAAGAAAACTGGTCTAAAGTGAAGCAATTCTTTGCATTGAACGTCTGATCATTTCCTCTGTGTAAGGATTCATTGACGGACCAAACCATGACATCAACCGCGACTCATACTCATTCAGATGGTAATATTTGTCTGGAATAATATATCCTACATAATTGCCATTAAACCCGGTAATTAGTGCGTTGAATCCTTCTGTACTCATGGTATTTTTAAAGGTAATTGCTATTTCTCCACTAAAATCACTGGGCGTTGTGGACCATACCAGGTTGCCAATCCTTGCGGTTTGAATATAGGTGTCACCAATTGCGGGTAACAATTTGCTGCTAATGGCAGGATTTAATCTCAGATTATCTGATACTCTTATATGAAGTTCTGGCAGATTTAATCTTAAACTTAAAAATGCCATCTTGATGCTGTCTTTAAGCTCAACAGAAGGGCTGTGCTTAAGTACGCTGTCGGCCAGGGCTTCACCAATATATTCAGATTTCTTGAATTTATCGCCTTTGCTTTTGGGGCTGTGACTGCCCACACTACCTGCAAAAAAAATTGCCATATCAGCACTGTGATTTTCCAAATGTCGCTGCCAGTATCCTGGATAATCAGCACTAATTTGCATATTCCAACCACCAAGTGTGGTAGCATGAGCACCAAAAGAACCAATCACGATATGTTTTCCTTCATCCTGTCTGGCGATAATGTAAACAAATTCAGCGTTTTTCTCACCCCGGTCTCCTATAAGACGGTTCGAAATCAAATCAGAAGCCTCAAAGCTACCTGTGCCAATACTTCCTGGCTTCAAATCCTCAATCGCATCTTCAATTGCCTTGCTGTATTGCCTTATTAACCAATCTACAATATTTTGATTGGGTAGCCCAGCAAATTGTTTGCCTACAAAGCCATCAGCCCAGCCTCCAACACTTGAGTGGGTATGAGTGGCAGTGAAAAATAGCTGATTCCGCTTAATCCCTAGTTTCTCATCCACCACCAGGCTAACTCCTTCACTGATATTTGTTGGCACAATCAGCATATCGGAGCCTATCATCAGCAATAATTTTTCCTGTACCTGAACAGCCACAACCTTAACAAAAAGACTATCATGAACCCCCTCTGCATATGTCCCCTTCCTGCTCCCAAAGCCTGCCAGAGGAAGCTCTTTAAAAGCCCCTGCTTCAGAATTATCTTCCTGAGCTCCAATAAGCGGAGTGATGCTGGCTTTCCCCGATCCTATGTAAACTCTGCCTTCAGCCAGGGATAACTCATTTGACAGACTATCAAAATGTATGATAGTTTCTTGGTAATAATCACTTTCAAAATAGGGGGAGTAATCCACTTTTTCCAAGCCCCAAATCAGAGCAAACATAATAATGACTGCTATTACCCCCAAAGTCTTCCCTGTTATCTTTAAAATCTTCCACATAATTCTTTTATAAATTAAATACTATCTGTCATTTCGAAACACAACACTCCTCCATTTGCAATTTCTGAGTGCCGTATCCAGCTACGAGTCAGAACAGAATCATTCAACCATACTTTTTGCACATATTTGTTTTCAGGCGCATAGTTCTTAGTCTCAATCAAAAGAGTTCTGCCATCGATCTTTATTTTCGCCTTTTTGAACAGAGGAGCCCCAAGCTGATAAATATCTGATCCGGCAAGAGGATAAAACCCCAAAGAACTGAAAATATACCAGGCTGAAAGGGTTGCGCCGTCATCATTCCCGTCCAATCCTCTATATGATGTATCATATTTATTATTAAGTATCCACCGAACCCATTTCTGGGTTAAGTCAGGTCGCTCAGCTGCATTAAAAAGGTATGCGGAGTGAATATCCGGCTCATTCCCATGCCAGTAATAAGGACCGGGGTTCCAGGCTCCCATCCGTGGATCAGATTCTGAGAAGAAATTTTCAAGTTCACTCACAAATTTTTCCGGACTTTCAAAAAGAGAGATCAAACCTGGCGCATCAAATGGAACTGCCCAGCGCCACTGCAGAGCACTTCCTTCGACATAATCATCTGTATATTTTTCTCTGAAATCAAGATAACTCAGCAACTTTGGCTTGAAATCCTTAACAAACCTGCCATCTGAATCTCGTGGATGAAAATATTTAGTTCCCGGATTCCATGTATTGCGGTAGTATTGAGCATGTTCAGCAAATAACTCAGCATCTTCTTTCTTGCCTAATGCGTTTGCCAGCTGACTGATAGAATAATCCGCCCACGCATATTCCAGGGTTTTTGATACCGCTTTGTCCATTTCATCTGCAGCACAATATCCGTATTTCAGATATGAGCTAACACCTCTTCTTCCCGAGAATTCTGCTCCTGACGGGGTAGGGCCTAAGGCAATTTTTCGCATGGCTTCATAAGCATATTCGATATCAAAATTACGAATCCCTTTTAACCATGCTTCTGCAATTGTAATGTCTGACGGGGTGCCCAGCATGGAGCCGGTATAACCATTTCCGGATGGCCATCTCGGCAGCCATCCACCTTCTTCGGTCATTTTGACTAAAGATACCATCATGTCCTGCTGATCATCGCGGGCGATAATATTATATAAGGGATGCAGTGTTCTGAAAGTATCCCACAATGATAAATCTGTGAAGTACTGGAAATCTGTAACTTTGTGCACTTGTTTGTCAAATCCAATGTACTCTCCGTTGATGTCATTGAAAATAGTTGGCATTTGAAAACTCCTGTACAAGGCAGTATAAAAAATTGTTTTTTGGGATCTTGTTGCACCGTCGATCTTTATGAGCGACAATCGATCTTCCCAAGCCTCCTGTGCTTCGGCGAGAACTTCATCAAAATGCTTGTTGCCAGCTTCTGCATCCAGGTTTGCCCTGGCATTATCGATACTAACATAGGAGATAGCCAGTTTTAAGACCACTACATTTCCATTTTCACGAACTGAAAATTCTAGGTCAGCACCAATATGATTTCTTTTAGTTTTTCTTTTTCTGGAAGAATCTTCACTCTGCCAGGTAGAATAGCTCTTAAAAGGTTGATCAAAGCGGGCAACAAAGAACACCTTTTGTCCTCCATACCGACGGGCAAAAGTGCCAAATGTTCGAATACTGCCTTCGAGCTCTTGTTTTTCAGGTAATATTCTCACAGTAGCTTCAGTACTTTCTGCATCTCCAATAGTATTGCTAATATCAATAAGTAAATGGGGCTCATCTGCCTCAAAAAAAGTGTATCGATGAATCCCAACTCGTTCTGTGGCAGTTAGTTCAATAAAAACTTTTTCATCACTCAGTTTTACAGCATAATATCCGGGAAAGGCTGCTTCATTCTTGTGTGAAAACCTGGAATAATATCCTGTACTGTATTTTTTATGTTTTGAAAGTTCAGAAACAGGTATGACAAGAAAATGGCCACCATCGGTTGCTCCTGTACCACTAAGCCGGGTATGGCTGAAACCACATATTTTATTATCTCCGTAATGATAACCAGAAGTGCTTTTTCCCCTTTTATTTGTTAGGGTTGAAGCCGTTTCCGGACTCAGACGTACCATCCCGAATGGGAGAGAGGCTCCCGGGAAATTGTGGGCGCATACCCACGGATAGCCCCCTGTGCCGATAAACGGATTTACCTCCTTTATCAGCGGAAAGATCGGCCTGGCAGCATTTGGCATCAACTGAGGTTCAGCATCAACAATATGCTTATGATTAATCCAGAGCCCTGTCAGAAATAATATTCCGGCACATACTATCAGGCCAATTGTGCTTATTAATCTTTTCCAGACTTTTTTCATCCGTTTATATTTAATTCTATTTGTCGGATGTAGCTCACATAACAAAAATAATCATCCTCGTGTGTGATAAAATAATTTCCTTTTGTCATGCTCGGTTCATTCTATTCGTTTTACAGAGACAGATAAATATGAAAATAATTATCTAAACTAGTTCTGCAATCTTTTTCAAACGTTCAATACTTTGGATCATTGCTCTGACACTGTGGTAGTTCACTTTCCATGAGTGGCTCATATGATCCCATATAGGTTTGCCCTCTCTGTTAAGCAAAGGAAACCATTCACCAACCGTATGATTTATCACCTTGTCGAAAACAAAACGATGTACATTCTTATAGGCATCCCAGTATTTTTCTTTTCGGAACATCATATAGGCATCAAGAGTGCCAATCATTACTTCAGCTTGCTGCCAGAATTCCTTCTCCCTGTCATAAACACCACCAGAGTGGGGTCCTTCGACAAAAACTCCTCCATATTCTTTGTCAATTCCGTTATCAATAGTGTGATCAAATATTTCAGCTAATATATTTTTGTAATTATTAGTCTTTATGCCGAGAATTTTCAGAGCATGAATCAAGAGCCAGGCAAATTCTGCATTATGACCGTAGCAGGTATTATCAGTTGAATTATTCTTCTCTCCCTCCTCAGAGAATCGATCCCAGCCCCAGATAATATCAAACTTTATCTGAGGTGCAATTTTCCAATCCGGAAAATATTGAGGGATTCCGGTTTTGTACTGCGGATGCATCATCTTATTTAGTAAAATCTCAATGTCTTCCAGCAATTTTCGACGATGCAGCTCATCATTACTGCATTCATAGAGGGTGGTAAATGCCTCCATGAGGTGCATGTGAACATCAAGGGTTTTCCTGTCTCCTCCCTTACTGCCAGAACCAGCCAAAGACCAGCTCCGGTCAAACATCTCAAAATATCCACCAAAATAAGTATCTGTACAGTTTTTTTGTATCAGGTCAAAGGTCTTTTCAGCATATTCTCTTCCTCGGATGTCGCCTGTGGCAAGAGTATATTCACTAAGAGAATAGATGGCAAAACTGAGGCCATACAGTATCTTATTATCTACCTTCACATTCCCTTCCCGGTCCACCATCCAATAAAAACCACCATGTTCTTCATCCCACATTTTGTCTATCATGAAGTTTACTCCATGCTCAGCCATAGCTGCCAATTTACCATCTCCGTACCCTGCTCTGTGTGCAGATGACAGTGTGTAAACAGATCGGGATTGAGCAATTAATGACTTCTCATCCTCCAAAGTATCGAACCCATCTCTATCAAAATGTGTGATATATCCACCATTCTCATGATCAATCATCCTGCTTGTCCAGAAAGGTAAAAGCTCGTTTGTCAGGTGTTTCTCTGCTTCGTTTAAGTACTTAATGATTTCTTCAATGTGCATATTGTTTGTTTTCATTTTTGCAGTGCTATACCAAAGTAGACTGCTACAAAAATACTTACTTTTGAAATAACGATGAGTGAACCTATATTAAACTATCAAATCATTATGAAATCAGCTCTTATTAGAACATTTATAACAAGCATTATAGCCTTCTTCTTGCTGGCTGCTTGTGTGAAGCAAAGAGACCACAGATCCAACCTGGATTACGTTGATCCACATATCGGTGGAATGGGCCACCTCCTGCATCCCACCCGTCCTAACGTTCAACTGCCAAACCAGATGATAAGGATGCATCCTGTGCGCAATGACTATCTGGATGATCAGATCAGTTTTTTCCCACTGACAATGATTTCTCACAGAAAGGGAGAGCTATTTGGTATTATGCCTTACACCGGTTCTATGAGTGAAGGTCAGTGGGGTATTCGTCAAACCTATGACCATGATCTTGAAATAGTCAAGCCCTATTATTACTCAACTTACTTTATTGATTCAGATATCCGGACGGAATTCACCCCCGGCAATAAAACGGGGTATTTCAGATTTATATTCCCTGACCAAAATACCAAGATACTGCAGCTGCAAGTTAATCATAGCGGGGGATGGAGAGTGATTTCTGACAGTTCCGCCTCTGGAGAAGAAGTGTTTTCAGGGATGAAAGCTTATATCTATTGTGAATTCAATCAAACAGGTAAAGCAAGCCTGGATAGGCAGGAATCCTATGCATTATATGAATTTCCAGTTGAGGAAAGCACAATAGACTTTAAATACGGGATCTCTTTTATCAGCGCTGAGCAGGCAAAGATAAATCTAGAAAATGAGATTCCTTCATGGGATTTTGAAGCTTTGAAAAAGAAAGGGAAAGAAGTATGGTCAGATAAGCTTGATCAAATTCAGCTTAAAGGAGGAACTGAAGCTCAACGACGAACTTTTTACACATCCCTGTATCGTTGTTACGAGCGTATGGTGAATATCAATGAAGATGGAAAGTATTACAGTGCTTATGATCATGCAGTTCATGAAGATGATCGCGATTTTTATGTTGATGATTGGGTTTGGGATACTTA
>JAYEFL010000086.1:9676-43559 GCA_034658635.1 Bacteroidota bacterium
CAAGCACAGCACGATATTCATGGGCTGATAAAGCTGATGGATGGACGTGAGAAATTTATTGAAAACCTCGATCAGCTATTTCGAGAAGATCTGGGTCGTAGGAAATGGCAATTCTGGGCCAAATTTCCGGATGCTACCGGTTTGGTGGGACAGTTTTCGATGGGGAATGAGCCGAGTTTCCATATTCCATATCTATATAATTATGCAGGTGAACCATGGAAAACTCAAAAGCGGATCCGATTCCTTCTTGATGTTTGGTTCCAGGATAATATTTTCGGTATCCCCGGAGATGAAGATGGAGGAGGCATGACTGCCTTTGTGGTATTTTCATCCATGGGTTTCTACCCTGTAACTCCCGGACTCCCAATATATAACATTGGAAGCCCGGTATTTGAGGAAGTTAAAATTCAACTTGATAATGGAAAGACATTTACCATTGTTGCAAATGATTGTTCAAAGGTCAATAAGTACATTCAATCAGCAAGCCTGAATGGCAAAACCTTAAACCGTCCCTGGTTTACCCATAATGATATTATGAACGGTGCGACTCTTGAGTTGGATATGGGTTCACTCCCCAACAAACAATGGGGTAGTGCCATGAAATCGGCGCCACCTTCGTCTGCCAACTAGAGACTACTTGGCGTCATACGATAATGTCAAGATAAATGCCGGTCTTAAATATAGATTGTTGTCATTTGCAGGATCGCCATAGTATGAGTGAAAGAATACTGTTAAGGTCATTCTATCAGCAGATATGTCCCTTATCATAGCGGTTGATGTATAATCTTTCATTCCAATAAAACCACCATCTTCAAATGAAATGAAGTCCACCTTCTCAAATGTAATTGTTTCCGGAATGCCAGGCTCTGGATAATCAATATCTGCATCATAAACAGATTCAATCACTAAATCCTCATCCTTGGTCAGAGACCATGTTGCTGATTCTACATTTGGGCTATTGATCTGAAAGATTCCGTAAGGAGTTGTATTAACTATGTCTCCGGATTCAACCTCAAATGAACTATATATCCAGCTGGCCAAAATGCTTCCATTGATATTATCAATTGAATAGCTTCCATCTCCATAAAAAGTGTATTCATTGTCATACTCGTCTGGTACACCAATAAATTCTAACATATCATTACCGGCCGGAAAAACATCAGGAGCGAGATCAACTTTTACAAAACCCACACCATCTGTACCTCCGGCAGTTCTGGAGAGTACCCATGTTTTGCTATCTGCAGCACCAGTACCTCCTGATAGAAGTTCAGCAATGGTAGCTATTGCTACTGATTCTGTTTTTGTAGTTTCACCACCAAGTCCGGTAACCGTACATTGAATGGTGAAATTCCCACCTTCAGCATAAGTGTGAGAGTGGCTTCCTACGGAATCAGAAACCGTACCATCACCATAATCCCAGGCCCAGGAAGTGGTATTCAAAGCTTCAGCAGCAATATCTACCGTAAACCCGTCAACAGTAATATATAAATCAACTGTAGGCAAAGGTTCTTTTTTACAAGTTGTAAAGACAATTCCCAAAATCAGGATTATTCCTAATCCTTTAACGTTACTTAATAATCCTGTGCGTTTCATATTCTGTTAATTTGTAATAAAAGAAATCATATATCAAATCTAAACCAAATAATTTTATCATTGCTTACCACGGGCATCCCACCATACTTTTGCATCAATCCTGTCTACACCACCTGGTATGCGACTAATAGCTTCATCAATGTGTACACCATTAACCGTTCTTTCTTTAGTAAGCGGATAAGAAACTCTTGACGGCATATTTCCGCTTGTGGTTCCCTGAGACAAGTTTTGATTGGTTCTTTGAGGGATGACAGGATATCCTGTCCGGCGAATCGTACACCATGATTCAAAGGCGTTAGGCACACTGGCAATCCACATCTGGGTAGATATTTGTCTGAACATATTCTCCTGGTCGGCAAAAAGAGTGGCTTCTGCTTCTTCGATCAGATACTTGTCGATTGAATCAGCCTCGATATTCCATTGTTCCATGGCTAATCTTATTGCAGTTTGATACATTGTATTTGCATCACCACTGTTATCAATAGTAAATAATGCAGCCTCAGCCCGGAGCAACCATATTTGTGCAGCAGTTATAAGATAGACAGGCTGATCTTTTGCGAAAAACTCCCCCGTGGGTATTGAAGCATTCTTTCTGTTCCATTCTGAAAATGCCTCATCCGTCAAGCCATTGGGCATACCCTTGTATTCTCCATAAGCATTCTTTGCAACAAAAAATGTTAAGCGCGGGTCATTAGTTTCTTCTAATGTTTGAACAAATTTTTCAGACCATACAAGATTGGATATTCCTTCCAGACTAGATTTCCATGTCCAGTACCAAGGGTTATACAGATCGCTTTTTCCATCTGAAGTTTCCAGTGTGGGATTTTGCATATTGTCTTCAATCAGAGGCAGTGAAAGGCACTCAGCTATGATTGCTTCATATTTGCCAGGATCAGCAAATCTTGCCCTTGTGGCTAAATGTAAACGATATGAATTAGCAAAACGAATCCATTTATCAATGTCTCCTTTAAAAATCGGATCACTATGAGAAGCATAAATATTTTCTTCTGCACCGGGCTCTTCAAAAATGGCAATACAGTTTTTTATTTTTTCAACCATATCGTCATAGATATCCGCCTGTTTATCATATACAGGTTTCTCTATGCCATATTTAGCCATTCCTCCTTCGCTATATGGGATGTCACCAAACATGTCTGTTAATTTGGAAAAACTAATAATTGCAATAAGTTGAGCCTGAGCATTATGCCACTTGTTCTCGTACTGCTCTCCTTCAGAAGTCAAGTGGAGCACTTCAACCGCATTGCGTATAGAAGAATTATATATTCCGCTAAAAACCATCTCCGGATAATCTTTGGTTCCGAAATCATTATACTTGTCAACTTCGCGTTCCCAATTACTTGCAATATAGATATGAGAGTACTGACCTCCGAGGTTAACATGAATATTCCCCCTGGCATCATGAAATGCACCTCTTACGGCGCTTGTAAACAGGTACTCATCAGAAAGATTAGTCAATCGGTTAGGGTCAGTATTCATTTCTTCCCATCGCTCTGTACAATTAGTGAATACAGATAATATAAGTGCAAGGATTATTAGAATTTTTACCGGCATTATTTTAATTATTGTTGTTTTCATTCTTTGGATAATTTAGGACTAGAAATTAATATTCAGACTAAAACCAACACTTCTTGTACTTGGCATAGGATTTAATTCAAATGCATTTCCAATACTTCCGGAATTGAATCCTGATTCAGGGTCATAATCACCCGATGCATTATAGAAGAAAAACAGATTCCTCGCTATTAATGAAATATTTATACTCTTAATAAATGATCCATTTAACCTATCCGCAGGCAAATCATAAGATATTGATAACTCTCTCATGCGGATATTGCTTGCATCGATAATATAATCAGAAACGATTTTCTCAAAAAATATCACATTAACATTTCTCAACATTGGTTGAACAGCAACGTCATTAGGCTCACCGGTTTCTGCATTTACACCTTCTTCTACATATCCCCTTGGAACAACTCCCTGGATAGGAGTTCCGTATAATAGTCCTTCGTGTGTAGAGTACCATTGATCTCTTCCTTCTATAGACTTGAGAGATGTGCCAAATAAATCGTGATATAATTTAGTTGCTGAATAGTATTCACCTCCAATTTGAAAATCAATTAGAAAATTCAGGCTGAAGTTTCTATATCTGAAACGATTAGACAGTCCCCCAATTAAATCCGGGTTTATATCTCCCAGTTTTTTATACTCGCTTTTAATTGGATAGCCATACTTGTTAATTAGTTTTTCACCCTTTTCATTACGTGCATAATCATATCCATATATTGAACCAAAAGGGTCTCCCGGTCTCAGCTCAACAAAAGCAAAACCCGTAACAGCTTCCAGTATGACTCTTCTGTCAACATCTTCATATAATGATACTACTTCACTAATGTTTCTTGAGAAATTCAGTGTAATATCCCAATTGAAATTTGCTTGAGAAAGGGCTGATCCGGTAAATAATACTTCAAAACCATGGTTTCTAACCTCACCGGCATTAATCATAATGGAGCTAAATCCTGACGATGGAGCCAATTCTACAGGCATAATCTGATTTTTTGTAGTTCCATCGTAATACGAAAAATCAAATTCCAGTCTGTTCCTAAAGAAGCTTAAATTTGTTCCAAACTCATACGAATCTGTAATTTCAGGTTTGAAGTTCTGAAAAGCTAATCTGCCACTCATGCTCCCAATAGGATAAGGTAGGGATGATTGCCCAACACTGTAGTAGTTTGTTGTCTGGTAAGAACCGGCATCATTACCTACTCTTGCGATAGATGCTCTTATTTTACCTCTGGAAAAAACGGGTGATTTCATATTGAACACTTCTGAAAACAAGAAGCTTATGTTTCCAGAATAAAAACTGTATGAATCATTTTCAGCAGGTAAGGTTGATGACCAATCAGTACGATACGTCAAATCAAAATACAAGTAATTTTTTAGAGAAATTGTTCCTATTCCGTACAAAGACAATACCTCTTTCTGACTGAAACTTTCCCAGGTAGAATAGTTTTGGGTGTTACTGATATGATAGAAATCACTTACTTTCCAGTCGCTACCACTTTGTCCGATACCTTTCCATTGATTGTAGCGGTAGTTACCACCTAAACTAATGTTCGTTTTTATACTCTGACCCAGCTTTTGCTTATATGTTGCCAGGAAATCATTATTCCATTCGTAACTATTGCTGAAATTCTGACTCATATAACCCTGGAATGAACTATGATTGTAACTTCCACCGGCAGCATACTCTTTGGCATTGCGATTGGTGAGGTCAAGGCCGGAACGAATAAGAAGATTAAAACTCTCAGAGAGTTCAAACTGTAAGGACACCAATCCCTGAACACGGTTTTTTTCGTCGTGATTCTTTTTATTCTGTAAAGTCCAGTACGGATTAGATACGGTACGATCCCATGCCCACCGTTCAGAGCCATTAGGAGCTGTGGCATGGTCTTCTACTGTTTCAAGAACCACATTTCTTGGGAGTGCACCGAGAGACCACCCGGCATTTGCAGGATCTTCAGCAAGATATGGACGGTTATTTACTTCACTATGTATGTATGTTATCTTTGCATTTAACTCTATGCTTTCACCAAATTTTGACAAACCGTACATGTTAAAGGTTTGTTTTGTCATATCATTGTCAGGATAAATACCTGAACTCTTCTGATTGGTAACAGATGCTCTGAATGTGCTATTCTCATTACCGCCATCAAAAGCGAGAGTATTCATCAAAGTATGTCCTGTACGGTAAAACTCCCTGAAATAGTTCGGCTGGCTCTCATAAGGGATCTCATTGCCTAACCAGTCTTCTTTTAAAGAGCCATCCATTTTACTCCCCCAACTCCAGATCCATGGTTCTTCACCAGCTATGTCTCCCATCTTGCCATAAACTTCTGATGGATATCTTCCAAAGGCTCCCTGTCCGTATTCATTCTGAAGTTCAGGGATTTGCATTGGGTTTTCAGATAAAAAACTTGAATTAAAAGATATGCCCAGTCCTTTTCGTTTCTTTCCCTTTTTTGTAGTAATGAGAATAACCCCATTTGCTCCACGAGAGCCATATATAGCAGCAGCACCGGCACCTTTCAACACACTTATTGATTCTACATCGGCAGGGTTGATGTCGGAGAGAGCATCTCCTTTATCAGTACCTCCCCATTCGCTAGCCCCACCATACGATCCACCACTAACCGGAATCCCATCAATAATTATCAGCGGTCGGTTTCCACTTGATAGAGAAGATATACCTCTTAAAACAACTCTTGAAGAACCATCTACACCAGAAGGAGTACCTGAAATCTGTAAGCCGGCAACTTTTCCGGCCAGTGAATTAATCGGGTTATTTTGCTTTACTTGTGCGATCTCTTCGCTATTCACCTGCGTAACCGAATATCCCAGAGAACTCTTATCCCTTGCAATGTTCAAGGCAACCACAACAACTTCTTTTATTTTTTTTGCAGACTCTTTTAAGCGCACCATGAGTTGAGTTACTCCGGCTGCCGGAATTTCAACCAGATCATATCCAATGAAAGAAAAAACAAGGATGGTTTCACCACCCGGTGCAAGTACATTGAATTTGCCATCGATATCTGATATTGTTCCAGTAGATGACCCTTTGATGTAAACGTGTACCCCCGGAATAGTCTCCCCATTTTCAGATGAAACAACCTGGCCCGAAACTTCATGTTTCCCAAAATCTTCCTCAAAGGCAATTACAACAAACTTATTTTCCAGAACTTTGTATATCAGTTCTGTTCCCAGCAGAATGGAGTCTAGCACCTCTGCTACACTCGTATTTCTAACCTTTACTGTAACAGTTTTGTTAATTACAGGAAGATCTTTATTATAGAAAACACTGAAACTACTTTCACTTTGAATATCTTCCAGTATTTCCTTTAAAGCAACATTTTCTTTTTGAATAGTCACAGTTGTATCCTGTTGTCCAAAGAGAGCTAAAGGTGCAATTGATAAAAACAAAACTAAAAAAATCTTAATTCTCATCTGGTCAGGGTTTTAGTTTAGCGAATCAATGTAATAGTTTCCAGAACAATATAGTAAAATGCTACATATCTGCTTACTCTTGTCAGAATTTCCCTATTTTTAGTTGTCGCATTCAGTATTGACTATAAAAACAATATATATGTTGAATAATATTTTCCAGTTGTTCAGAAGCTACATAGTCTTAATCATTATCGTCCTTCATTTATCCGCTTGCGGGGAGAAAAAAGAAGCTGTTGATTATGTTGACCCATTTATTGGTACTGATTTTTTTGCACATATGTTTCCTGGTCCGGGTTTGCCATTCGGAATGGTTCACCTGAGTCCGGATACCTATAACAAAGGATGGACCTATGCCTCAGGTTACCAGTATGCTGATAATTCGATAATGGGATTCAGCCATACTCATTATAGTGGAGTGGGGATGGTTGCTAAAGGTGATATTCTGATAATGCCTACGAATAGCCAAAAGCTTCAAATTACCCCCGGTTCCAGGAAGAATCCTGATGAAGGATACCGGTCAAGATTTGATCATTCTGAAGAATTCGCCTCTCCCGGATATTATTCTGTTCGTTTGAAGGATTATGACATTAAGGTTGAGCTAACAGTCACCAAAAGAGTGGGAATGCATAGGTATACTTTCCCCGAATCTGAAAGTTCTCATATCCTGATTGACCTTGGTCATATAATCGGAAATGCACCATCTGATAAATCGCATTTAGAGTTTGTAAGTAATAATTCCATCGAAGGTTATAAAATCTCACAGGAGGCAACAGTTTATTTTGTTGCTGAGTTCAGCAAGCCTTTTGATGCGTATGGAACCTGGGATGGGAACTACAAAACACCGGAATCCAGTGCGTCTGTATTTCCTTATAAGTCAGCTGAATCAGGAAGTAATATTGGGGCATTCGTAAACTACCGCACTACCAAAGATGAGATTATCTTGGTAAAAGTTGGTTTATCCTACACTAGTGTTGAAGGAGCACGCAATAACCTTCTTACAGAAATTCCTGTCTGGAATTTTAATCGTGTGAGGGAGGCAGCTGAAGAAACCTGGAATAAAGAACTCAGCAAAATAAAGGTTAATAGTGATCAGGAAGAAAAGAAACAAGTTTTTTACACGGCTCTTTACCATTCCTTAATGGCTCAGGTAATATCTTCCGATGTAGATGGTAAATTTTTTGGCATGGATGGTAAAGTTCATGTGGCTGGAGATTATGTTTTTTTTCCATCGTTCTTATGCTGGGATACTTATCGCTCAGAACATCCTCTCATGACTCTGCTTGAACCTGAACATGTGAATGATATGATCAGGTCAATTGTAACGAAAACCAGAAATTTTGCTTGGCTCCCTGCACAACATCACCGGAATGTATTCGGACAGGGGATGGTTGGTGATCACCTTGTTCCAATCATTGTTGATGCTTTTATGAAAGGATTCAGAGACTATGATGTGGAGTTTATATATGAAGCCATGCGGAAAAAGGCTTTGGAGCTTCCCCCTCCTCCTCTCAGCCCATCGGCGGGCAGGTCGGGATTACAATATTTTATGGAATTGGGATATGTGCCGGTTGATCAAGTTGCTGAATCAGTTCCTAACACTTTGGAGCTTGCATACAATGACTGGTGTATTGCTCAGATGGCTCGGGAACTTGGAAAGGATGACGATTACCTATTATTCATGCAAAGAGCACACAATTACGAAAATCTTTTTGATCCGGGTTCAAATTTTATGCGTCCGAAGAATCTTGATGGTTCATGGTTAAGATCCTGTGGAAACAAATCTGCTGAAATTATTAAAAATGGTGATTATACCTATTATGACTGCTTTGATCCCCTGCTGGTCGGAAGACGTCCGAACAGGTATTTCACAGAATCCAATGCCTGGCAATATATTTGGTCTGTACAGCACGATGTTGGTGGATTAATTGATCTTTTTGGAAGCAATGAAAGTTTTATCGCCAAACTCGATACATTTTTCACTATGAGTCCTGAGATAAGTGAACCAAAATATGTTGGAGTAGTTGGTACAATCGGGCAGTATGTTCATGGTAATCAACCCTCACATCATGTAGCATACCTTTATAATTATGCCGGAATGCCATGGAAGACACAGGAAAAAGTTCATCAGGTAATGGACTTATACAGAACCGGACCAGGAGGTATTTGTGGCAATGAGGACATGGGATCGCTTTCATCCTGGTATGTATTAAGTGCTATGGGCTTCTATTCTGTTTGTCCGGGACAGAATGTCTATCTAATCGGAACACCTCTTTTTGAAGAAGTAATTCTTTCATTAAATATTCACGACAGCGACAGGCAATTCATAGTGAAAGCTAATAATGTCTCGCGTAAGAATATATATATTCAATCAGCCACCTTAAATGGCATGTCTATGAACAAAAGCTGGCTCTCTCATGAGGAGATCATAAATGGTGGTACACTTATTTTTGAAATGGGTCCTGCCCCTGATTTGGAATGGGGTTCTAATCCTTCTGATCTCCCCCCTTCAATGGAAAGTCAATAAACAATGCGTATTGAATAAAATATTAGAAGTTTAGAATACTCATTTGGTGTTACTTTGTATACATAAACAAAAACAGGAGATTCAACTATGCTCACAGGTATTGACTATTTTGTCGTAATAGCGTACATAATCGGTATCCTGATTCTTGGTTATTATTTTAAGAGATTCGTTAACACATCTGAAGATTACTTTCTGGGAGGCCGGAGCCTGCCTTTCTGGGCTATTGGAATGTCAATTGTTGTTTCGGATATTGGTGCACTTGATTTTGTTGGTGTATCAGGACAAGCATACAGGTATGGAATTTCAGTAGGTAACTTTGACTGGATCGGATCTGTTCCGGCAATGCTTTTAGCTGCATTTATTTTCATCCCTTATTTTTGGCGAGGGGGAATGTACACTATACCAGAGTATTTAGGAAGAAGATATAATAGTTCTGTTAGAACCATTGCCTCATTAACCTGGATCATTTTCTTTGCAGTTGATCTGGGAGTGCTTTTCTGGGCCAGTGCGGTATTGCTTAATGTTCTGATGGGCTGGCCAATCTGGCTCTCAATAATGATAACCGCTGGTGTTGTTGGTTTGTATACTTATTTTGGAGGAATTACGGCTGTTGTTATGACGGATGTGGTTCAAATGGTCATTATGTTTGTTGGTGGACTAACCTTGACATTTTTAGCACTGCATGCTGTTGGTGGTTTTGATGCTCTGGTTGATAAAATAACTACTATGGGCCCCGAATATCGAAGCCATTTCGATCTTATTCAACCCTCTGATACGAAAACTCCCTTCCCCTGGACAGGCATATTATTTGGCCTTACGTTTGTAATGGCCAATGCTTATATGATTGGTAATCAGTCGATAGTGCAGCGATGTCTTACGGCGAAAAACGAATGGCATGCCAAAGCAAGTATGGTCTTTGCTTCTGGACTTAAAATGCTGATCCCAATTCTGGTGCTTTTTCCCGGACTTATGGCAATTATCATTCATCCCGGATTAGAGGATGGTGATCAATCTTTGCCAATGATGATAAAGAGTATTCTTCCTCCCGGACTTATTGGATTAGTATTTGCTGCATTTTTTGCCGGATTGATGTCGAGCGTTGATTCTATTTTGAACTCCACAGCAACACTTTTCACCAAAGACATCTATGAACCTTTTTTTAAAAAGGGGGCAAGTGACAAGCATTATCTGAAAGTTGGTAAACTGACCACTTTAGTGTTATTGCTTATTGGGGTTGCTACTTCACCAATAAGTAGCAAGTTTCCGGGAATTTATGTTGCTGTACAAACCTTTTTATCATTCTTCCAGGGACCATTATTTGCGATACTGCTTCTTGGAATCTTCTGGAAGCGAACAACTCAATGGGGGGGGCTTTCGGGTATTATAATTGGTATTGGGTTTGCTACTGTACTAAATCTTTTTAAGAGTGATTTCTTTACAATTGAAGATCCTTTCCTCTATGTGTCATGGTGGTCGTTTTTGGTAGGCTTTATTGTTACTGTTTTTGTAAGCCTGATTACCCCACGACATTCAGATTTAAGACTGGAAGGATTAGTTTACAAAAGATTTGGGAAAAAAAGTAAGAGATAATTGTGTAATGATTACTTAAAACCGGAGAGTGAAATATGCTAAACTTTGATTGGCTCGCAGGGGTATCGCAGGAGACAGCAAAAATGATTTTCCTGGGCCTGTTTATTATCATAGCGATTGTTGTCCTGTTTATCCCGAACGACTATATTTTTCAGGGAGTTAAAAAAAAGGACAGACATTGGTGGAATAATCTGAAATTGTGGGCCATATTTGTGTTGGCCATTCTGTTTTTTACTTATTATATATTCTAAGCACGATCATGGACGAAAGAGAAAAAGCAGGTAAGATTAAGAATGCAAAGATTAATAGTGCATTGGGTGTGTTCATCCTTTTTTTTGGCTTTGTTGTGGTTTTTGCGATGATATATGCAGATACTTTTGTCCAGCAAATGACAAACCTGGTTGCAGGTCTTGTTCTTTGCCTCATTGGTGGAGGAATGATGCTGAAATCCAGATTTACTATCAAAAAACTCAACAAGGATAATCCGAACTGACAGCCAGTATTATTTAGGCCGATTTCAAAGATCTGCAGATGGTTACGATTTATAAAAAATGCATTTCCGCTCAATGGGAGATTCAATCTTCTGAAAGAATTACGCTCGATGGGAAAGAAATATCGAGTTGTGGATATTCTACAAATGGCTGGTATCCAACCAGTGTTCCCTCAACAGTTTTAGCCACATTAGTTTCGAACAAGGTATATAAAGATCCATATTTTGGCACTAATTTGAAGGCTATTTCAGAGAAACAATTCAAAGTTCCATGGTGGTATCGTACTGAATTTGATCTTACTTCGGATCAGGTAAACAAGATAGTACTTCTAAGTTTTGATGGCATCAATTATCTGGCAAATATATGGTTAAACGGGAAGCAGATTGCAGATTATAAAACGTTTAATGGAGCCTTTCGTCAGATTAAACTAGATATAAGTAGTAGCATAATTCCTGGTGTTAATTCCCTGGCTGTAGAGCTTATTCCTCCAAAACCAGGAGATTTTACAATTGGATATGTCGATTGGAATGTTGATCCACCTGACAGGAATATGGGAATATTCCGTGATGTGAGTTTGCATTTTAATGCAGGTGTCTCCATCGATAATCCATTTGTAGAAACAAAAATTAATTCTGGTTCTTCAGAAGATGCAATTCTTAGCCTTTCATCTGAGTTAGTCAATCACACAGATAAAACTATTTCAGGTGTTCTTCATTGCGAATTCAATAATATCCGCTTGAAGAAATCTATTACTCTTTTTCCTGCTGAAAGGGCCATTATTGTGTTCAAATCTGACGAATTTCCAGAGTTGAATGTAAAGAATGTTAAGTATTGGTGGCCATATCAACTTGGTGAGCCACATTTATATAATTTGGAGTTATTCTTTAATATTGATAACAATACTTCAGATGAGTACCAACTATTCTTTGGAATTCGTGAGGTAGAAGACTACATAAATAAAGACGGTCATCTCGGGTTTAAAATTAACGGAAAGAAGGTTCTCATAAAGGGAGCTGGATGGACCGATGATCTGTTACTTCAGGATACTCACGAGTCTCTTGAAGATCAGATAAGCTATGTGAAGCAGATGAATCTGAATTGTATTCGTCTGGAAGGATTCTGGGGGAAAGACCATAAGCTGTATGACTTATGTGATCAGACAGGAATTTTGATGATGGTCGGATGGAGTTGTCATTGGGAGCATGAAGAGTATCTGGGTAAACCAGTTGACCCTCTTTATGGAGGGGTTACTGAAGCTGATGAAATAGATCTTATCTCCCGGTCATGGGAAGAACAGATACTTTGGCTGCGAAACCATCCTGCTATATTTGTCTGGAATGTTGGTAGTGACATGGTTCCTCACCCTGATCTGGAAAGAAAATACATTGAAACATTTAATAAGTACGATAATACTCGTCCGTATCTGAATTCTACCGGGGGATTTGGAAGTGAACAGGGGATCATCACCGAGGTGGAGGTAGTAAGCGAAATCAGCGGGTCTTCACGGGTGAAAATGTTAGGACCGTATGCCTATACACCACCCATATATTGGTATACCGATAAAAAGCTTGGTGGAGCTTATGGTTTTAATACTGAAACATGTCCGGGTGCAAATGTTCCTCCGCTTGATAGCATACAAAAAATGATCCCATCAGAACATCTTTGGCCAATTGACGAAACATGGGACTTTCATTGCGGAAAAAACAATTTCAGTAAGCTCGACCGGATCAGAAAAGCTATAGAATTACGTTATGGGTCGGCTAAGGATGTAAAGGATTTTGCTTTTAAGGCACAAGTCCTGAATTATGAGCTGATGCGACCTATGTTTGAAGCTTTTCAGGTCAACAAACATATTGCTACCGGTGTTGTACAGTGGATGTTGAATTCTGCTCTGCCCAATATGTACTGGCAATTGTATGATAGCTTCCTTATGCCCAACGGTGCTTTCTATAGTACAAGAAAGGCATGTGAACCCCTTCACCTGGCATATAACTATGGCAATAATTCAATCAGCATTATCAATGATCATCTACATCCTGTAGCAGATCATCGGGCATACATCCGGATCTTTGATCTCTATTCTAATGAAATATTCAGTGAAAGTATTGCTGTGAATGTTCTGGAAGAGTCATCATCGCTCTTGATGAAGCTCCCTGAGAAGCTGGAACTTACCGACACATGGTTTCTGGATCTGCGTCTCTATGACTACTCTGATAAACAAATCGGGAATAATTTCTATTGGCTGTCGAAGAAAAATGACGTACTGGATTATGAGGCCGAATTTGACGACTGGCCGTTCTACACGCCTAGTAAATCTTATGCTGACTACACATCATTGCATAGCCTGGAAAAAGTAATCATCAGAGTCAAACATCAGTTAAAAATGGATGGAGAGAGACAGACTCTGACTGTTTGGATAGAAAATCCCACTGATCAGATTGCGTTTTTCATTTATCTGAGGATTTCAAGCAAAGAAGGCAGAGAAGCAGTTTTGCCTGTTTGGTGGGATGACAACTATATAACACTTTTACCTCGTGAGATCCGGGTGTTAACTGCATCTTTTAAATCAAGCGTCAATGATAATGAACAGGGCTGGCTTGAGGTGAGTGGCTGGAATATTGAGTACAATGAGCTAATGATAAATACTTATGGCACAATTAGCAATTAAGGGAGGATCCTCTGTAAGAGATACAAAACTAAATCCCTGGCCAGCCTGGCCAGTGTGGGATGAAAATGAAGAAAAAGCCCTCATTGAAGTACTGAATAGCGGGATTTGGTCTTATAACGGACCTAAAGAACAGAAATTCAATAAAGCATTTGCAGAATATATAGGTACAAAATATGCGATCTCTGCTGCAAATGGAACAGTCACTATTCAGTTGGCATTAGAGGCGCTTGGTATTGGTTTTGGAGATGAAGTGATCGTTCCGGGTTTAACATGGCAAGGCACAGCTGCAGCAGCTATTGATGTAAATGCTATACCTGTTCTGGTTGATGTTTGCGAAGACACCTGGTGCATTGATCCTAAAGAGATTGAGAAGGCAATTACACCCAGAACCAAAGTAATTATTCCAGTTCACTTATATGGAAGCTTTGCCGATATGGATGCAATCATGGATATTGCGAAAAGACATAATCTCTATGTGATAGAAGATTGTGCCCACAAAACCGGAGGTGAATGGAGTGGGAGAAAAGCAGGCAGTATCGGAGATGTCGGGAGTTTCAGCTTTCAATTGTCAAAACACCTGACTGCAGGTGAAGGTGGCGCACTGACCACTAATGATCCACTTTTGGCTGAGAAGCTTGATGCTTTGAGAAATTGTGGCAGAAGACCTGAAGCCGAAGAGTATTCACAGGAGATTAAGGGAGCTGGATTTTATTCTGACGACGGAAACTTTATTCAATCGGGTAATTATCGTATCACAGAGTTTCAGTCTGCCATGTTAGTTGAAGCACTGAAAAGATTGCCCGGGCAGAATAGCACCAGAGATGAAAATGGGTTATATATGAACTCTCTCCTAAAGGATTTAACCGGAGTTAGCCCCATGCGTCGCGATATAAGAGAAACCAAAGAGGCATATTTCAATTTTGCTTTCAGATATCATCAGGATGAATTCAATGATCTGCCAGTTGATAAATTCAGGAAGGCTCTTGAATATGAATTGGGAATTGGCGTCGACAGTTCTTATGAGCCATTGAACAACTGCTCGTTATACGTGCCTCTGACAAAACCTGCACGATATAAAATCAACGATAAGCAATGGAATGAGATTGACCCATCCGGAGTGAAATTGCCGGTTTGCGAAAGGATTTTTAAAGAGGAGTCAGTATGCCTCCCTCACAAAATTCTACTTGGGAATAAATCGGATATGGACCTGATAACAAAAGCGATAGAAAAGATTAGAATTAATTCGACGGAACTAATATAATGACAATCCAATGAATATATTAAAAATTGCCATTATTGGTACCGGTTATATTGCTCATTATCACGCACGTGCGCTGCAAATGCTGCCTGGCGTGGAGCTTGCAGTAGCCGTCGATAGTCAGCTTGATAACGCTAAGAAGTTTGCTGAAGAATACAAAATAAAAGAGACTGCAACTGATGCCATGGCACTTATTGACAGAACTGATATCAGCGCAGTTCTTATACTCACCCCTAACAAATTCCATGCTCCCTATGCCATTGAGTTCTTAAACCGGGGAAAAGATGTGTTTCTTGAAAAACCCATGGCAATGAATGCCAGTGAAGGAGAGCAAATCATTGAAGTTTCAAATAGGAGTGGTCAACTCGTTATGGTTGGCCATATGTGGCGGTTTGATATAGAAGTAGATTATATAAAAAGTATTGTTGATTCAGGTCGGCTGGGCAAGATTGTCAAGACAAAAGGATATGGAATCCATGAAAACTGGGGACCTTCAGGCTGGTTTACTCAGAAAGAGCTGGCCGGGGGAGGGGCTTTAGCTGATATGGGAGTTCATGCCATTGATACTGTCAGGTATATTCTGGGAGATCCCGAACCATTTTCAGTTTATGCAGCCATTGATACCCAATATGGTAACTACGAGGTGGATGATAACAGTATTGTGATAATCTCCTGGGATAATGGTGCTCGCTCAATTATCGAGAGTGGTTGGTGGCACCCCCATATGGACGGTGTTGAAGCCGCTACCCGACTGTTTGGAACCAAAGGATTTGGCAGCGTATTTCCAACTCATTATAAAGCCGATGAGGGAAAGATCAAGGAGGAGTATAAGCCACAGGAACCATTAAAATCTGAGCATTGCGATCAAAGTATTTATAATCGCCAGATGGAGTATTTTGTCGAATGTATCAGAACACGAAAACAGCCTTCCCCCGGACTCAAAGAAGGGCAAGTTGTATTAAAAATTGTTGATGCTGCCTACCTTTCCGCTAAAAAGAACGAACTTATAAGATTATAGATATTTAAAATTACTAGTCATGAAAAAAATTAATCTACTATTGCTGTGTTTGATATCGATTATGATAATCCCTTTTATGCTGGGATCTTGCACGAAAAGGCTCGAGGTTATTACACCGGAAACGGCACTGCAAAGTTATTTGGATAATGAAGATGACACATTCTCATACGAACTGTCAGGATCTGTTAGTCGTGATAATCTGGTCGTTTATTCCCTGCTCCTAACTTCACAGCAATGGCGCGAACATACCTGGAAGCACAGGCTGACAATCATTGTCCCGAATGAAATCAATCATGATGGAGCATTATTATTTATTACCGGAGGAAAAAATAAAGATGGAGAACCTGTAAAGCGCGGGGGTGATGATGATTTAATTAAGTCATTATCTTATCTGGCTGCTAAAAACAATGCAATGATTGCCATCATCTGGCAAACCCCAAACCAGCCGCTTTATGATGATCTGACCGAGGATGAACTAATCTCTTTTACTCTACACAACTTTCAGAATGACGGAGATTATTCATGGCCCTTACTTTTTCCGATGGTTAAAACTGCTGTTCGCTCAATGGATGCCGTACAGCTTTTCTCAGATGAAACCCTGAATCATAAAATTTCCCGTTTTGTTGTTACCGGTGCATCAAAGCGAGGATGGACAACCTGGTTAACTGGAGCACATGACAGTCGGGTGCAAGCCATTGCTCCTATGGTGATAGATGTCCTCAATATGCCGCTTAGCCTGACTTATCATCTTACTGCATGGAATGATTACAGTGTGCAGATCCAGGATTATGTAGATCTTGGAATTGCGCAAGAGATTGTTACTAAGGGTGGTAATGAATTAACAACTATGATCGACCCCTATTCATATCGTGATAATCTTACCATGCCTAAGCTTATTATTAATGGATGCAATGATGAATACTGGCCGGTGGATGCAATTAAACATTATTTGGATGATATCCCGGGTGAGAATTACCTTCACTATGTACCAAATGCGGGTCATGATCTCGGTGGAGGTGAGCAGGCTTTTAAGGCATTAAGTGCCTTTTTTGGAAGAACAATGTCTAATGAAGCTTATCCAATTTGCGATTGGACTATTACAGAGAATGAGCAACATCTTTCTTTGGATGTTACGAATACTCCCTCGGAATTTCTGGGCGCTCTTATATGGAGTACTGATTCAGAAGACCGTGATTTTCGTGATGAGCATTGGACTAATAAAAATGTAACAATTGGAAGTCAGGATAAGGTTGAAGTTCAGATAGATTATCCGGAATCGGGATTTCGCGCATTTTATTTGGATCTTAGATATTCTGACCCAAAAGGAGGGGAGTATACCATAAGCACGAGAATGTTTGTTGTCGATGATAGTAAATTGCTTGTAGACTAAGTCTGTAATAAACATTAAACATGGGAAAAGTTAACCTTAATAAAATATTACCTGTTTTGATGGCCTCTTTGATAATGGGCTTTGCTGATATCGTTGGGGTGGCCACCGGGTACATTAAGAATGATTTCGGACTAACTGACGATCTCGCTCAGTTAATACCTTTTATGGCTCTTATATGGTTCTTCTTTCTGGCTGTTCCTACAGGAATTCTACAGGATAGATATGGCAAAAAGACCATGTTGAATATAGGTACAGCATTATTAGGATTAGGGATGCTTGTGCCCTTCATTCATTACTCATTTGCTGTGATGCTACCGGCAATGATTCTGATGGGCATTGGAAACACAATTGTTCAGGTATCTGCCAATCCTCTGTTAATGAATGTTGTTCCAAAAGAAAAGTTCTCGAGCTTTATGAGCCTGTCGCAGTTCTTAAAGGCCATAAGTTCACTGTTAGGCCCAATAATCACAACTTTTGTTGCGGTGCAATTTGGGAACTGGAAACTGGTATTCATTGTTTATGCTCTTACTTCTCTGATTGCAGTGATTTGGTTATTTTTTACCAAAATCGAGGAGTCTAAGAGTAATGAAAAACCAGCAACATTTAAATCTTGTTTCAGTTTGTTGAAAAACAAGTTTGTAATACTCATGGCCCTGGGAATATTTTTCCTTGTTGGGGCAGATGTTGGGATGAATACTAATATTGCAAATTATCTTCAATCCACCTTTAGCTTGTCACTCGAACAAGCCTCACTTGGGATTAGTATTTATTTTGCAGCTCTGATGATTGGTCGTTTTATGGGAGTTGTTATACTAAATTGGTTGCCTGCAAAGAAGTTTTTGGTCTTGACAGCAGTAATCGCATTGCTGAGTATGCTTGTCATGATATTTGCTCCATCTGTGTGGGTGGCAAGAGTTGCTATTTTCATGGTAGGACTGGGTTCTGGAAACTTATTTCCATTAATTTTTGCAATAACGCTCGAAAAAATGCCAACACGCGCAAATGAAATTTCAGGACTGATGATTATGGCTATTTCCGGGGGTGCCATTATTCCCCCGATTATGGGAGTAATTAGTACAAATTTTGGGATAATTGCCAGCATGGGTGTTCTAGTTGCTTGTTTAGGATACATTCTTGTAGCCAGCGTTTACATTTTAAGAAAGCAGTAAGACAATGGAATATAAAGGAAGACACAAGATTTTTGATGCAGAGCAGATTGTTACTTACCCAGTAGCTGAGCGCACCAACAAAGTTAATCATAGCGATCTGATCAAGCCCGAAAATATTGACGATATGTCTTTTGATATCTCCAATGAAACCGAAGAAAATCTTACGCTGCTTGCCAGAGAGATCGTATCAGCCAGAGAAAAAAACAGACCAGTTGTGTTTTTTACCGGAGCACATCTGGTGAAAAATGGATTGAGCATATTACTCGGTGATCTTATCAGACGTGACTTTTTTACCTTAATTGCCGGTAACGCTGCTACCTCAATACATGATTTTGAATTGGCCCTGATCGGGGCAACAAGTGAGTATGTACCGCAGGCACTCGAAAAAGGCCAGTTTGGTATGGCCTACGAATTCAATTACATTAATGCTGCCCTTTTACTTGGCAATAAGTATAGTCTTGGATATGGTGAAGCTCTTGGGAAATTGATGTGCGATCAGCTTTTCAGGGATGAGACAGCAAAAATTCTTGATCAAAAAAATACAAGCATAGAATTCAAGTATCCTGAGATTAGTATTCAGGCAATTTGCCACGAAAACAATATTCCTATGACCATCCATGCCGGAATTGGTACCGATGTGCTCGATCAGCATGCCTTTTTTGATGGAGAAGCAAAAGGTGGTTGCTCAGGCCGGGATTTCCTGATCTATGCCAACGAAATATCAAAACTGGATAAAGGAGGAGTGGTATTAAATGTGGGCAGTGCAGTTACCGGGCCTGAAGTGTTTCTTAAGGCCGCTTCAATGGCCGGAAATATTGGTCGTGTTCCCAAAAAGATCACTACTGCCAATTTTGATTTGAGACCTTATAATCCTGAGAATTTCACAAATGAGAATTCTGTGGGATATTATTACCGGGATCAGAAAAGTATTGTAACCCGAGTGCCGCAAGCCTACGGGGGAAAAGGATATTATGTTGGGGGCAATCAGAAACAGACAATTCCTGCATTATACAAGAAATTGATACAACTATTGAAATGAAAAGAGATATTATTCAAGAGATCCTGGCTAAGATCAGTGATGTGAGAATTGCAGTTTATGGCGATTTTTGTCTGGATGCCTATTGGCTGATGGATCCCGATGGATCAGAAGTCTCTGTTGAAACAGGCTTGAAGGCAGAGTCTGTAGCCAAACAGATGTATTCTCCGGGTGGAGCAGGTAACATCGTGGCAAACCTGGCAGCACTTAAACCTGCTGCCATAAAAGTGATCGGTGTAGTAGGAAACGATATTCAGGGGCGTGAACTTTCCTCACAGCTCCGTGATCTGGGTGCTGATACTGGCGCACTGATCATCCAGAATGAGGAGTTTGGGACCTATACCTACACAAAAAAGTATTATGGCGATAAAGAAGATCCCCGGATTGATTTTGGATTGAAAAACCAGAGGTCTGAGGAAACCGATAATGCTATCCTGCTTGATTTGAAAGATGCACTAGAAAACTATGATGCTTTGATTTTCAATCAACAGGTTGCAGGTAGTATTACAAACTTGTCTTTTATTGATGATGCAAACAAGCTTTTTGAGCAGTACATTGATAAAATCGTAGTGCTTGATTCACGACACTTCAATGCAAATTTTCAGAACGTTTACCGGAAAGCTAATGAGATTGAAATAGCGGTACTAAGTGGCAAAGATGTTAAACCTCAGGATTTTGTGTCGATATCAGAAGTCAGGAAATATGGAAGTCAGGAGTTTGAACGATACAAAAAGCCTGTTTTTGTTACATGCGGGGATCGGGGTATTATCAGTATCGATTCCTCAGGAATTTCAGAGATTCCGGGTATCCAATTATTGAAAAAACTTGATACCGTTGGGGCAGGAGATACAACAATCAGTGCCCTCTCTTTATGTCTGGCGGCCAATGTTCCATCAGTAGAATCAGCACAGTTTGCCAATCTGGCTGGAGCTGTTACCGTCCAGAAGTTGTTTACCACAGGAACAGCAAATGGTGAAGAGATCATGGCCCTGAATCAGGATGCAGATTATAACTATCAGTCTGAGCTTGCCAGGGATATCCGACAGGCAAAATATCTGGCAGATTCTGAAATCGAATTGTGCAATAGTCAAGTTGCTTCAAAAACCGGTAGAATTAAACATGTCCTTTTTGATCATGATGGCACAATAAGTACCTTAAGGCAAGGGTGGGAGGCCATTATGGAACCTGTAATGATGAAAGCCATATTAGGAGATAAGTATGAGACAGCTGACAGCAGCCTCTTCCTAAAAGTAAAAGAACAGGTCGTTGAGTTCATTGATGTGTCAACAGGAATACAAACTATTCTGCAAATGGAATCGCTCGTCAAAATGGTTGATGATTTCAATATCGTTCCGAAAGAGGAAATCCTCGACAAGTTTGGCTATAAGAAGATTTATAATGATGCGTTGATGGAGGTAATTTCCGTAAGATTGGAGAAACTTGTAAGCGGACAATTAGGTATAGCCGATTATACCCTTAAGGGTGCAATCAAGTTTCTTGAAGCACTGAAAGGTAAGGGAATAAAACTTTATCTTGCGAGTGGTACCGATAAAGAGGATGTTATTAATGAAGCACAAATGCTTGGATATGCCGACCTGTTCGATGGAGGAATTTATGGTTCTGAGAATGACATTAAGAAGTATTCAAAAAAGATGATTATTAACAAGATCATAAAGGAGAACAATCTTGAAGGTGATGAACTTGTTGTTTTCGGTGATGGTCCTGTCGAAATCAAAGAGTGTATGAAGGCTGATGGAATAGCCATTGGGGTATCCAGCGATGAAGTCAGAAGGTATGGTCAGAACCATGAGAAGCGAACAAGATTGATAATGGCTGGTGCACAAATCATTATACCTGACTTTTCACAATCAAACAAACTGCTTGAGCTGCTGTTAAACAATTGAGTATTATGAATACAAAGCTTCATTCACAAGAATATTATCTGGGATTTGATATTGGCGGAACAAAGTGTAGCCTTGTATTGGGTGATAAAGACTTTAATTTGCTTGAGAAGATTGTTTTTCCAACCAGGACAGAACGAGGATACCGGAAAATTATAGATGAGTTCATCAGTCATTCTTATCTTTTATTTAAGAAATACGGTAAAAGCAATTTGGCTAAAATTGGTATCAGTTGCGGGGGCCCCCTGGATTCAAAAAAAGGGATTATTTATTCTCCTCCCAATTTGCCGGGATGGGATTCAGTACCAATTGTTGAAATTTTCAAAAAGGAGTTTAATGTTGATGTTGAGGTTCAGAACGATGCTAATGCCTGTGCATTAGCTGAGTGGATGATGGGAGCAGGTGTTGGTACACAAAATATGATTTTTCTGACTTTCGGAACGGGTATGGGTGCAGGTCTGATACTAAACGGACAACTTTATGCCGGAACAAATGATTTAGCAGGAGAAGTCGGACATATGAGGATGGCTGAAAAAGGCCCTGTGGGCTTTGGAAAGGCAGGTTCTTTTGAAGGATTCTGCAGTGGAGGCGGAATTGCTCAATTGGCTAAAAGTCATCTTTCAAAAGAGATCACAGCCAAGGATGTATTTGAGGCTGCAAATTCCGGTGATCCTGATGCAGTAGAGGTCGTACGTATTTCTGCTGATTATTTGGGAAAAGGACTGGCTGTTTTAATTGATATCCTGAATCCCGAATGTATCGTTATAGGAAGTATTTATGCCAGAAATGAGGCTATTTTAAAGCCCTATATTGAAAAGATCTTAAATCGTGAAGCAATTCCTGCTGCAAATAGGATTTGTAAGATTGTACCTGCGGCTTTGGGAGAATCAATAGGTGATTATGCTGCGCTCAGTGTCGCGATGAATTGACTGCCGGAAAAACCAGAGCAATGAAAAAAAAGGAAGATATATACGATCTGATTAATCGATATCCCGAACTTGAATCCTGCAAAGAGGATGTCGAACATGCTATACAGGCAATCATTAAATGCTACTCGAATAATGGAAAGCTTCTGATCTGTGGTAATGGAGGCAGCTGTGCTGATGCTGATCATATGGTAGGAGAGCTGATGAAGAGTTTTGAAAAGCAGCGCCCTATTGATAATAAACTGAGAAATAGTCTGTTGTCTGTTTCTAATGAGAGGGGAAAGAGTATTGCCGGAAGACTGCAAATGGCCTTGCCTGCAATTTCATTAAATGCACATGCTTCGCTTTATTCTGCTATTGCAAATGATATAGACGCAGAGATAGTTTTTGCGCAGCAAATAGCCGGTTACGGAGAAAAGGGCGATGTGTTGATAGCCATCAGTACATCAGGAAATTCTCAGAATATCATAGATGCAGCAATAACTGCCAAAGCGCTGGGTTTGACAGTTATTGCACTGACCGGACAAAATGGAGGCAAAATGAAGCAATACTGTGATATAGCCGTTTGTGTTCCAGCTGATAATACTGCAGCGGTACAGGAGTTTCATTTGCCGGTTTATCATACAATTTGCAGAATAGTAGAGAATAGGTTTTTTCTGAGCAAATAATTATTATTAGTAGAGTTATATCATATTGATAGAAAACAATCGTTAGAAAAATAGATTATACTATCATGACAAATAAATGGCTAAGTAAATATTATAATGGATTGATAATCACAGTAATAATTTTTTTTATTGCTTTTATTGCTGTGGTCTTTCATTACCCAATTCAAATTATCGATGCACTGAGTTCAGAAGCAGTTCAGGGTATCGGAATTAAAATATCTGTGTGGAGGGTGATTTTTGAGCCTTTCTTAGGGATTTTATTATTCTATCTGCGAGCAGATCAACCCATTCTGGAATTCGTGATGCTACTAATCTGGATACTGGAGTTTTATCTGCTGGCAACGATTGCTGTTCATGTGCTCAGAAGAGAAAATAAATTAGGTAAGACGTTACTAAAGAGTGTTTTAGTGTGGTTGAGGAGGGTGCCTATGGTTGTCATTGTGTGGTTTGGAGTCCTGGTCTTTATCATTGCGATGTCTCTTCCAGCTAATACTATCTCGAATGACCGGGAAAATGCTGTATTGATTAACACCCACAGCCATACAGAATACAGCCATGACGGAATTATCTCCCAGGAGGGATTACAGCTGTGGCATGGGAAGCATAACTTCGATGCCTTTTTTATCACAGACCATAATCATCACGAAAAGACGATGGAGCTTGTGCAAGCACAGCGTGATGGGAAAATGTCCCCTGAACCCTTGATAATGATCGGTGAGGAGTTTTCAGGCAGTAACCACATGACCATGCTGGGTTTGAAAAGGAATTTTATTACTCAAGGCTTGAGCGATCAACAGGTAATTGATTCAACTCATGATGATAATGGAGTTGTAATCGTAGCACACTGGTTCGACGGAGAGCGAGAATCGATTCCTTTCTTTATCGACCTGAATGTTGACGGTTTTGAAATTGCGAATCAGGGACCGGAATCAATATATGACAGGCGTATATTTGATAATATTGTGGATGCCTGCACTACCAACGGCTTAATCATGAATGGAGCTACAGATTATCATGGATATGGCAGCACCTGTTTTGTCTGGAATGCTCTCGATATACCGGGATGGCATGATATGGAAATGGATCAGAAAGAGGAAGCTATTCTGGATGTCTTGCGTCAGAAGGATATGAGTAAAATTAAGGTTCTTATCTATAATGACAGAAAGGCTTTTAAGCGTGAGCTGGTATTTTTCAGTCCTGTTGTTTCGGTCATTAGTTATTTCCGAACATTGAATTTCTTCCAGGTTCTGTCGTGGTTAATTTGGATGATAATTATTCAAGTTATCAGATTAAGGTTTCAGAACAAGAAAATAATGGGGAGGATAAAAATTGGGTCTTTGCAACTTATTGAAATGCTGACTTTTCTCAGTGGCTTTTTCATGTTGTTCCTTGGGGCGAACCTAATCCACAGGGCTACTTCACTGACAGAATACAATGATATATATTCAGAATATGGTGAAACCTTGCTATGGATCGGAGGCGGCTCCCTTCTGTATCTTATAGCATTACTATTATTTGAAAAAAGACTAAGGCGATCAAAATCAAAACTTACATAAATGATAATTATATGAAGAAGTGGTTGTTAAGAATAAGTGGTGTAATTATTGGAATAGTTATTATCCTGTGTTTATGGGTCATGTGGAATTTGAAGGATCGCCATTCCGGATACGAGATTGATCTGGCTCTCAAAGCATCAGATAAGGCTGGTATTTTAAAGGTTGGTTTTGCTGCTCTGCCCATAACCCCGGATATTATAGATACCTGGAACGATGTAAACGATGATGCAAAATATCGGGAAAAAGATGGTGATACCTATAACGACAATAATAATAACGGCAAGTTCGATGCCTACTGGATAGCAGGATTCAGTCAGGCGAGGGCAGCCAACGGCGTTCATGATGATGTATGGGCCCGTGTAGTTGTTTTTGATGATGGTGCGAGCAGGTTTGCACTGGTGTCACTTGATGCAATAGGGTTTCGTCATGATGATGTTGTTGATATCAGAAAAATGATACCGGCTGAGGCGGGAATAGATTATGCAATAATATCCAGTACACATACCCATGAGAGTAATGATTTAATTGGGATTTGGGGACCGACTCCTTTCAAAAGCGGAGTGAATAAAGAGCACATGCAGTATGTTAAGAAGCAGACTGTCGTAGCTATCACTGAGGCTGTTAGCAACTTAAGGCCGGCAAGGTTGAGTTTCGCCCAGGATCTCACAGGAGCTGAGGATCTGCTGATGGACACCCGTAAACCTATAGTAACAGATTCAGGTCTCAGACTGATACAGGCTATTGATTCCGAAACCAATACTACTCTTGGAGCATTGGTTGCATGGGCAAATCATCCTGAAACGCTCTGGTCTGACAATCTTATGATCAGTTCAGATTTTCCGCATTATGTAAGAGAATATATTGAAAAAGGGGTGTATGACGGCGATTCATTGGTGAAACCTGGTATTGGTGGCACAATAGTGTATATCAATGGGGCCATTGGTGGTTTAATGACTACCAGGGGAAGCATGTCGATAAACGATCCATTCTCAGATACAGTATTTGTTGAACCAACTTTTGACAAAGCAAAGGCTCAGGGACAAAAGCTTGCATTATTGGCACTTGATGCAATGGCTCAGCCTGATACAATTATTGAGGAAGCAAATATTTCCCTCAGGGCTAAAACCCTCTTATTGCCTCTGGACAATACAATGTTTCGTTTGGCTGCTGCGCTGGGAGTTCTGGATTTTGGAATCACCGGATGGTTTAACATACGAACAGAAATTGCTGCGTTTTCAATCGGACCAGCAAGCTTTCTGTGCATTCCCGGTGAAATCTATCCTGAAATCATTAACGGCGGAATTGAAACTCCGGAGGGCCAGGATTACGTAACTGATATTGTTGAGACTCCCCCCCTGCGAAACCTGATGCCAGGTAGGTTTAAATTCATTATTGGTTTAGCCAATGATGAGATTGGATACATAATTCCCAAAAGTGAGTGGGATAATGAATTACCGTATATCTATGATGATCCTGATGATTCCCCATATGGGGAAGAGAACTCTGTGGGCCCTGAAACAGCACCCATCCTATACAAAAATCTGAAAAGTATTTTAAAAGAGCTGTAGATCTTCAAATGCACTTTGAGGCAATCAAATATAAGGATCTGGAAGAATTGAGGAATCTACAACCTGATGATTGGCCCGATATTATTCCTGATTTTGAGTTTTATATAGAATCAGCCTTTTGCCATCCGATAAAAACAGAAGTCGATGAAAAAATTGTCGGAACCGGAGTCTCTATAGTTTTTGGAAAGACCGCCTGGCTATCTCATATTATAGTTGATCAAGGCCATAGGAACAGTGGTATTGGCTCTGGGATTACAGATCAGCTGCTTTCAATACTTAAGGATCAATCTGTGAAAAGCTGCTTGCTTCTGGCTTCAGAAATGGGCTTGCACATTTATCAGGATGCCGGCTTTAGAATCGTTACTGAATATACCTATTTGAAAAGAAAAGGTCAGTGGCCGGGATGGCCGGTTTCTCAAAGTGTTATTCCATATAGACCAGAGTACAGAGAGGAAATTTTAAAATTGGACACAGAAATATCTGGAGAAAGCAGGAGATCTCTTTTAGAGGACCATCTGGAGAATTCGTCTGTGTTTATAGAAAACAGTAAGGTGAAAGGATTCTATATTCCTGATATTGGCGAAGGATTAATATTTGCCACCAACAGAGATGCAGGTATTGAACTAATGAAAGTAAAATACTCAAATATGGATAAAGCAGTACTCCCCATAGACAATACTGAGGGTATAGAATTCCTGAAACAAAATGGTTTTGTGGTCTCTGAAAAAAAAGGTACACGAATGATATTTGGAAAGGATATCGATTGGAAACCGCAAAATATCTATAGCCGAATAGGTGGTAATTTTGGCTAAAAAATCACATGTATACAAAAATGATAAACTGCAGAACATTATTGTGGATGTTTAGTATTGGCTTTTTGCTTTTATCCACAGAGGGATATAGTCAGAGCAGTAATAATCCTCGCAAAAAGATAATAATACCCCAAACAGCCCTTACGCCAAAGATTGATGGAAGGCTTGATGACGAAATGTGGAAAAATGCAAAGGTAATTGATGAATTTTATCAATATACACCTCAAAATGGGGCTCAGCCAACTGAAAAAACAATTGCCTATCTGATTTATGATGAAAGTAATCTTTATGTTGGCTTTCGATGTTATGATTCAGAACCATATAAAATCAGGGCTACTTTAACCCAGAGAAATATGTGGCAAAATAATGACTATGCCCATATTTACCTGGATACCTATGATAATAAAAGAGATAATTTTCTTTTTATGATCAATCCCCTGGGGGTGCAGAAAAATTCATCTGAAACAATATGGAGATCGGCCGGTATTATTGACAGCTTGGGCTGGAGTGGTGAAATGGCTATTCCATTCAAATCCCTCCGGTTTCCAGATCAGGTTGAACAAATTTGGGGTATTGTAATCGGCAGAAATATCTATCATAAAGGAGAAATGGTAAATTCTATTGATTGTAGATATGAAGAAGATTATAACAGTAAGTTTATGCAGGCTAGTGGGATAATGAATATCTCTGAGGGGCACAATGTTGAAATATTACCATACGGTGCCTTGCGTTATTCCAAGGGTGAATCATTTTCTGAAAAAGATGGCGCGATTGGCCTGGATGTAAAGCTTGGATTGGCATCCAATATGGTGCTGGAAGGATCAATTGCACCTGATTTTTCACAGGTAGAGAGCGATCCCTTCTTTGTTAATTTTAGTCCCTACGAATACCAGCTTACAGAGAACCGCCTTTTTTTTAACGAGGGAGCTCCATATTTCGCTCAAGCCAACCCGCTATTCTACAGCCGACGGATTGAAAGTCCAAGGGCTATGACTAAATTATCTGGTAAAGAGGGGCCCTGGAATGTTGGGGCTTTGGCAGCATGGGATGCACCGGAATCAGGTGAAGAAAGATTGATCCATGCATTGCGCTTTCAAAGAGATATACTGAAAACATCAAAAATTGGTATGATGATGAGCGGCTTTGAAACAATGGGGACAGACTTTAATCGAAATATTTCTATCGACGGACAATTTAATCATGGAGCCGAACAGCATTTTCAATTTCAACTGGCGTCAAGCTTCAACTCAGAAATCCCCAATAATGAAAATTCCCTTGTGTTCTTAAATTATCGGGTTCAAAAAATAGAGGGAATTAATTACAGTATTAACTATCTTGATATAGGGTCAAATTATAATCCTCAAGTGGGAATAATTGGTCAGACAGGTTATCGTAATCCTCAAATTATGCTGGGCTATAGATGGCATATGCCTGAATGGGGACTTGAATCTATTATGATGTCTGCTGAGGGGAATTACTCATACGCCTATGTTGGGTTGCCGGTTAATCGTAGTGCCAATGCAAGCTTATCTGTTAGCTCAATTAATAAATTGAGTGCTGGCGTCAACATTAGTGTTGGAGAAGAGCGTTCTCAACTGCTTATAGAGAACCAGTATATTTGGAATGAGAAAATGTACCCAGACAATAGTTTTAGTTTGAATATTGCCAGTTCAACAGGTTCCGTGCTTGATGGTAGTGTCAGTTATATTGAAAGTAAGCGTGGTTTATATCTGGATAATTTTACAAAACAGCAGGAAGGTGTTAATAAAAGTCTGAATTTGGGTATTACACTTAAACCTACCTCCAATGTTCTTATTAAGAACTCAACCGGGTTTTATCAGCAAAGATTAAACGGGGATGAGCATACTCTTTATGAAGCATGGTTGTTCCATAATTCATTCCATTACCAGATCACACCCCATGTTTTTTCAAAATTGATTCTCCAGTATAATACTCTGGACAAAACAAATCAAAATGATTTACTAATTGGTTACGAATTTTTTGCTGGTTCAACACTCTATTTATCATATAAGGAGCTGCGCTATTACCGTGATAATTCATTCAGCAGGGAGAATTACATGATATACTTTAAAATGTCCTATTTGTTTCGATTGTAATATTTGGAAAAGTACCCGGATAAAGAGGACGGTAGGTTAGACCTTACTGAGGGTGTTGAGAATAATAAGAAGGGCAACTGAAGTTTCAGCTGCCCTTTTTATTATCCTTAGTGAAATATTTTACAATACTCCGCCCGCAGCTTTGAATTTCTTCTCCAAGGCCGGCAGTTTATTGTTGAACAGATCAGCAATCACATCTGGCTGGCCTGCAAAGGCTTCTTTTGCCAGATTGTACTGTTCTTTCTGAGCACCGGTAATATTTACATGTGCACCTGAAGTGGCGTAGCCGGCAAAACCTAAACTACCTGAAACAGATTTTTTAGCGCCAAAACCTCCGCTAATGACCTTGCTTACAGCATCTACCTCTTTTTGAAGTGCATTGATGTCCTCAATTAAGAAGTCTCCTTCAACGGGCAAACCAGCTGTGGCTCCTTTCATGAAACCCAGACGCTTGTTCATGTCGGTAATCTTTGTACGGGCAGATGATACCGAAGCACTCAGCTTACTTAATTCCAAAGCGAAGTTGAACTTCTCTGCATAATCAGGAGTCCCTAAAGCATTAGGCAAGGCTATGACTTTGAATGATTGAGGCTCTACCAAACGGGTAAAGACACCATTCTCATTTTTGTCAATGGCAACCTTGTATTCACCCGGAACAACTTTAATTCCACGATTTGATAAGTAGGAGAAATCCCAATTTATACTTTTATACCCTTTACTTAGTGGAGCACTTAGCTTCTTCATGATATTTCCATCCATATCATAGATAGTGAAAACCAATCCTGGCTTAACTTCAGTTTTTTCAGCTCTTAACTCTTGTTCTGTTGGATACGGATATTTCTCTCCTGATTTTAAAGCTGCTTTTTGTGCTTTTGTTCGTTTAGATTTCAGGCTTGTGAATCCACCTTTGATATAGTATTCAATCTTTACCGCTGGACGAGGATTAGGAACCTTGAACTCAACAGAGCCCTGATAATTCAGATTACTTGATGGGAAATACATCAGAGCCTCTTTTATCTTGAATATATGAGCCTCTTTTTTACTTGTTTCTTCGCTTAATTCTCTCAGAATTGAATAGTTATCCAGCACATAGAAACCACGACCAAAAGTAGCAACTACCAGGTCGTTTTCACGTTTTTGAATGGTTAATTCCTTCACCTGAATTGTAGGAATCCCGCTCTTCAGCTGAACCCATTTTTCACCACCATCAATGGTAGTCCATACACCCCATTCTGTTCCGATAAACAGAATATTTGGATTCACGTGATCTTCCTGAATACAGTAAACAGTACCTGAAGGCAAGTTTGAAGCAATGGAGCTCCATGTTTTACCCTTATCAGTACTCTTGATTAAGTAGGGGGTAAAATCACTGCTGTTTTTACGACCATCGAAACAGGCGTAAACTGTTCCCTCATCATGCATAGAAGGAGTAATGTAATTCACGAAGGTCATTTCCGGAACTCCTGTGAAGCTGGTATATTTTGTCCAATTTGCTCCATCATCCTCGGTGGCCCAGATTAATCCATCATCAGTACCAACATACAACAATCCTTGTTTCAGAGGAGATTCAGTGAGTGCGAAAATATTACCAAATTTAGAAGTTGATAAATTCTTGGCTACGGCTTCGGGAGGCCACATTTTGCCCATCATAGGCAAATCATTCTGGTTGATACCCCGGGTCATGTCTCCACTTATCTTCTTCCAGGTACCTCCCATATCGGTGCTTTTTAGTACGTAATTACCACCTATGTACAGGGTTTTTGAATCGAAATGACTGAGGAGATATGGTGTATTCCAGTTCCAGGTATATTTCTCATCTTCTGTTGGTTGTGGCTGAATACCGATACTGTTTCCAGTGGTTCTGTCATATCTTCTTATTCCACAATATTGAGATTCGCAATAGTGAATATCCGGATTATTAGGATCAGGAATAGATAAGTATCCGTCTCCACCTATGGTATATGTCCAATCACCATTAACAATTGATCTGCGATGTGTTCTGGAAGGACCAAACCATGAACCATTATCCTGAGCACCTCCATACACATTGTAGAAAGGGTAATCATTATCAGTTCTTGCATGGTAATACTGTGTAATAGGCAGGTTATTCTTAAACTGCCATGTTTTGGCGCCATCATAACTATCATACAGTCCACCATCACTACCCATGAGCATATGATTTGAGTCTGTTGGGTCTATCCATAAAGCATGATTGTCGACGTGCTTATTTCTACCCTCAATACTTACCCAGGTTTTGCCACCGTCGTCTGAAAGGGCAGCGCGTGTATCCATTAAAACAATGGTATTCTCGTCATTAGGGTCTACGTAAAGTTCATTATAGTATTGCGGACTGCCGGATACTTTGTCAGAACGCTTTTCCCAGCTTGCTCCGCGGTTGATTGAGCGATATGTTCCACCCTTGCTGCCCGGTAATTCTATAACGGCATAAATTACATCAGGATTTGATTGCGAAAGTGCCAGACCAATACGTCCAACATCACCACCCGGTAATCCTCCTTTAAGTTTTTTCCAGGTTTTCCCTGCGTCTTCGGTATAGTGGATAGCAGATTCCGGACCACCATTAATTTTAGAATAAACTCTGCGCTCACGCTGATGTGATGCAGCATAAAGAATATCAGGATTTCTTGGATCCATTTCCAGATCTGAAATACCAGTATATTCACCTATTTCAAGAACAGCTTCCCAGGTTTTACCACCATCCGTAGTTTTGTACAAACCTCTCTCTCCACCAGGCCCCCATGCTTGTCCTTGAGCAGCAACATAAACGACATTACTGTTACGCGGATCAACAATGATCTTGGCTATTTGCGAGCTGGTTTTTAGTCCCATATTTTTGAACGATTTGCCACCATCGTTGGATTTGTAAACACCATCGCCATAAGCCAGGTTACGCTGTGTGTTGTTTTCACCGGTTCCTACCCAAAGCGTGTTTGAATTGTTTGGATCCAGTGTAATACATCCGATAGAAAAAACTGCTTGTCCGTCGAAAATAGGCTTGAAAGTAGTACCATGATTATCAGTCTTCCATAAACCACCTGAAGCAACAGCAACATAATATTCTGAAGTGTTGTCAGGATTAACGGCCAGATCAGAAATCCGTCCTGAATAGGCTGCAGGACCGATACTTCTGAATTTAAGGGTTGAAAGCATCTGAGAGTTTAACGCGAATTTCTTCTCATCAGGAGCTGTCTTTTTTCGTTTTTGTGCTTGTCCTGATAAGCCAGGAAGCAAGAATGCCACGGCTAATATGCAAGCAATGAGCCAGCTTTTGTTTTTCATCTTGGATAGAATTAGTTTAAATATTTTCAGCTACACAAGGTATGAAATTCAATTCGTAGGATAAACAGCTCAGTGTTTTTTAAGAAATTTTAAGATATTCGATGAGCTGATGTTTAGAAGTCATGTGTTACAATTCAGGCTCTAGGCATTGGGATTATTGCCAAATATATCCATTCCTTTTAGGCTTTCTGTCAAAGGTATTACTTTGCCCATTTTCTTTTGAATGATTTTAAAATGAGGTAGTTCGTCGTGAGAAATGATTGAGATGGCTTCACCAGGAGATTCGGCACGACCAGTCCTGCCGATCCGGTGGATATAATCTTTTGGTGAGCGTGGAAGTTCGTAATTAATTACATGAGGTAGAAATTCAATATCGATTCCACGAGCAAGCAAATCAGTGCTTACCATGACGCGTAATTCTCCGTTTTTGAACTGCCTCAGTACTTCAGTTCTTGCATGTTGGCTTCTTTGGCCATGTATTGCTTCAGCATCTATCCCATTTTTCACCAGCTTATTGACAACACTTTCAGCTTTGAATACGGAGGAGGTAAATACCAGAACCTGTTGTAAGTTGTTGTGTTTGATCAGGTAACGCAATAAAGGGCCTTTTTTGTCTTCAGATACCAGATAAGCAGATTGTTTGATAAGTTCAATGCTATATTCTTTTGCCCCAAGTTTTATTACATGCGGATCATTTAATAGAATGGTGGAGATTTTGCCCAGATCTTCACTTAAGGTTGCCGAGAATAATAGGTTCTGTCGTTTTGCTGGAAGTAAGTCAAAAATGCGTTTCATCTGAGTCTTAAATCCCAGATTTAACATTTTATCGGCTTCATCAAGAATAAGGGTTTTAAGTTCATTGATGTGAACGGCGTTGGATTCAATCAATTCCAATAAACGTCCCGGTGTTGCAACCATAATTCGAACACCCTGAATAGCCAGCATTTGAGGATTAATAGAAACTCCTCCGAAAACAGCCAGTGTTTTAACAGGATCGGGTAATTTCTCACTGAATACTTTGAATACATCACCTACCTGAGCGGCAAGTTCCCGGGTTGGAACTAAAACAAGTACTTCAATATGCCGGTTCTTGAGGTCTTTTATCCTCTGTAGATTCATCAAAACAGGTAATACATAACTGGCTGTTTTTCCAGATCCTGTTGGTGCTATGCCAAGTACATCCTTTTTATCTAGTATTGCAGGAATAGCTTCATCCTGAATAGGGTAGGGTTGTTCATATCCCTGTATTTGTATAGTTTCAAGTAAATAGTGAGTC
>JAYEFL010000087.1:0-16312 GCA_034658635.1 Bacteroidota bacterium
ATTGAGCGGGCAATTAAGGTTCTTGGGTAACGTTTTGGTTTTATGAGAAAACACGTCATTCGTCATTCGTCATTCGTCATTCGTTCACTGGTTCAGACTTTCCGCCTTTATACCTGTTCCCTGATATTAATTTTTGCTTTTTGCCTTTCTGCCTTTTGCCCTGCAACAGGTTTTTCTCAAAAACCTGTTGATTTGGTATACCCCCAACTGGATGCCGCAAATTCGCGGTGGATTTTCTTTAGTTCTGCTTCTCGTCCTTTTGGAATGGTTAATCTATCACCAGATACAGAGCTTGATGGTGCCTGGGGTAGCGGATATGTTTACAGCACTGAGGAGATTAAGGGATTTAGCCACATTCATGCCTGGCAAATGGCTGGGATTTCTGTGATGCCTGTGGTGAGTGATAAGTCGATCAAGCACATTAAACGTAACTATTATTCAAAGTTCAGCCATGATACAGAGGAGGTAGCTCCGGGATATCATCGGGTGATTCTTGATAAGTTCGGCATCGAGGCCGAACTGACATCTACTCAACGGGTTGGATTTCATCGCTATACTTATCCCGAAGGTACAGAACCTAAGATTGTTATCAACCTCAGCGATAATCTGGGGCCGACAAAAATGGCTAAGGCCTTTATTAGAAAGGTCAATAAAAATGAGCTCAAAGGATATGTGGTTAATGATCGTACACTTCGCCGTCCTCACCAGGTGAAGGTCTACTTTTATATAAAACTGGATGGAGATATTCTCCGGATGGATGGCTGGAAAGGACTTAAATCCATGGTGGGAGTTAGAAAATCGAAAGGGATGAATCCGGGTGCTATCCTGACTTTTACCGAGGAGAGTGGCTCACAGATTCTCATGAAGGTGGGCATTAGTTATGTGAGTATCAGGCAGGCTAAGAAGAACCTGGATACTGAACTGTCAGATTGGGATTTTGATGCGGTGGTAACTGAATCAAAGGAGGAGTGGAATGAGCTCTTGTCAGGTATTAAAATTGAAGGAGGAAGTCTGGAAGACCGAAAGCGTTTTTATACTGATTTGTGGCATAGTTTATTAGGACGCAGGATTATTAATGATGTAGACGGGAAATATGCTGATTACACTTCTGGTAAAAAGAAGATCAAAAAACTCCCTGTGGATGAGGATGGAGACCCGGTTCATAACCATTATAACTCAGATGCATTCTGGGGAGCACAATGGACTCTCAATACTCTTTGGTCGTTGGCCTATCCTGAAATCACATCAGAATTTTGTCAGTCGTTTTTGCAATACTATCGGGATGGGGGATTAATCCCACGGGGACCATCCGGAGGAAATTACACTTATGTGATGACCGGAGCATCCAGCACTCCTTTCTTTGTGAGCGCATATATGAAGGGAATACGGGATTGGGATGTTGATCTGGCATACGAGGGACTTAAGAAAAATCACATGCCGGGCGGGCTTATGGGAAAGGCTGGATATGAGCATGGTACGGCTGTTGGAGGAGGAGTAGAAAAATACATCAAACTGGGCTACGTCCCATATCCATATACCAAAAAATTGAGGGCTTTTCATTTGCAAGGGGCCGGACAAACACTTGAATATTCTTATCAGGATTATACTCTGGCTCAGCTGGCACAAGAGCTCGGACATGAAGCGGATTATCAGGAATTCATTACCCGGTCGCAGAATTATAGGAATTTATGGGATGCCCAATCCATGTTTTTCCATCCCAGAAATAAATCCGGACAATGGGTGGGACCTTTTGATCCCTATGCTCATGCCAAAGGATTTGTTGAATGTAATGCGGCTCAGGCCACCTGGTTTGTTCCTCACGACTACGATGGACTGGCTGAACTGATGGGTGGAAAAGAAAAATTGATTGAACGCCTGGATCTGTCTTTTGAGCAGGCTTCGGTTTTTGGTTTTACTGCAGGGAAATCACATGATCAGGAAACACAAAAGGAACTTAGCCGGATACCTATAAATTATGGTAATCAACCATCCATGCAGACAGCCTTTATTTTTAATGCTGTTGGGGCTCCGTGGCTGACTCAGAAGTGGTCTCGTGCTGTTGTTGATTCTGTGTATTCAGGATTAAGTCCATTTACAGGATATAATGGGGATGAAGATCAGGGACAAATGGGCTCGCTGGCTGTATTGATGAAGATTGGATTATTTCAACTGGATGGTGGAACTACCAAAGACCCTGTTTATCAGATCGGGAGTCCGATATTTGATTACATTGAAATACAGCTCAATACAGATTATTATGATGGTGGTCATTTCGTGATCCGCAGCATAAATAATTCAAAAGAAAACATCTATATTCAATCCGTGAAATTGAATGGGGTTTTGCTTGATCGCTACTACCTGCGTCATAGTGAGATAGTCAGCGGTGGAGAGTTGGAACTAGAGATGGGGGCTGAAGCGAGAAAGTAGGGTGACGCAAGATCGTGATGCAATCGTGACCCAGGGTGATAATTATAAAACTTGATTGATATGAGAAAGTTGTTTTTTATTGTTTTGATTGCTGTGCTTTCAGTTTCTTTACAAGCACAGGAGAAATCAGAATTCCTTAAGGCACTTGAATCCATTGAGGGGGTTGAAGTTGTTGGTCCTACCAGATCCGGAGAGCAATTTACTGAGGCTTATGAGCTCAAATTCACTCAGCCTGTAGATCATAATTACCCAACGGGTGTCACTTTTACCCAGCGCATGTTTATTGGTCATGTGGGCTATGATCGGCCCATGGTTTTGAGTACCGCCGGGTACCAGGCTCGTGGATTGGGAAATGCTGAGCCTGCTCAATTATTAAAGGCCAATCTGATCAGAGTTGAGCATCGGTATTTTGGTAAATCTGTACCCGATCCGCTTATCTGGGATAATCTTACTGTTTGGCAGGCGGCGTCTGATCACCATCAGATTGTTAAGGCTTTTAAGATGTTGTATGATGGCAAATGGCTGAGTACTGGACACAGTAAGGATGGGCAGACTGCCATTATGTTTAAGGCTATTTATCCGGATGATATTGATGTTGCAATTCCGTATGTTGCTCCTTTAAATTTGAGCAAAACCGACTCTAGGATTTACAAATTTTTAGCGAATGTTGGCACGGATGAAGAGCGGGAAAAGGTATATGAATATCAGATCGCGATGTTTGAGAAAAAGGATGAAATTATGCCCTTGATCAAGCAACAAGCAGAGGCGGGTAACATGACGTTCACAATGGGAATTGAGCGTGGTTTTGATTTAGCCGTATTGGAGTTTCCTTTTGCAATGTGGCAGTACGGGCAGGTGAAGCCATTGACTTTACCAGGTATGGAGGCTGCTCCTGCAGAATTACTAATACCCTTTAATCAGGTCAATGCCTTATTCTATTTCAGCGAACGGGGTATCGTAGGGTTTCTGCCGCATTACTATCAGGCCATGAATGAGATGGGTTATTATGGGTATGATGTGAAACCTTTCCAGAAATATTTGCCTGATACAAGGGATATAACCTGGGATTTTACACTGACCCCATATGGAATAGATACAACTTTCAACCCTAATACACTCAAATATATGCATGATTTTGTCCAGAATCGGGGTGATAATATGCTGTATATTTATGGTGAATATGACACCTGGACAGCCACCGGAGTCACCAAAATTACTGGTCAGGCTGATGCGCTTGTGATGATACAGCCCGGCGGTTATCATGGGGCGAGGATAACTGCTTTTCCGGAGGATATGCGGGAGAAGATTTATGCGAAATTAAGTGAGTGGCTTGGGTTTACCGTTCCGGTGGAATGAAAGCCTTTTGCCCTTTGCCTTAATTTTAGAGGGGCAAAATCTCTCCTATCGCTTCCAAAATCTCCTCCATCTCATACAAGTGTTTGATATTAATATCACCTCGTATTTGGATTAGGGTATTTCCGTTTAGTAGGACGAATTCCTGGTCATTTGGGTTAGTGGTATACTTTCTCCTTAGAAAGAGAAGTTTCTCGCCATCTTGGTTAGATTTCATGAGCTTAGTGAAGCCTGCGAAGTTTATCTCTTTTATGGCCCTGTTGTATACTACTGAGTTTCCGATGGATTGGATTGGAGTGATGTTGGAGGCTTTTCCAGTAGTTGACACTTGTTGTCCATCAACATAATAGTTGCTTTCTTTTCCGCCGCTAACTCCGGCGACTATAGTTGTCCCTTTTGCTTCATATTCCATAAATCGTACATATTTCAGCTTCTTAAAGAAGGTTACCGTTTCAGAATCAGCATCTTCCAACTCACCAAACATTTGGAACATATCTTCTGTAATTTCGATGGAGGAGTAGTTTGGGTATTCGCAGTATTTGTTGAAAAATTTTGCAACTGTTGTTGTGTTGCCTTTCTGAGCGATGGCTGCCAGGGGCAGCAGGATTAGGATTAGGGTGATGAATTTTTTCATGATATTTTGGGTTATAGTTTTTCGGGGTTCTTCCTATTGTGTATCATCTTGCTTTAGTTTAGTGGATAGAGATTGTAGCTTCTCGAAGCTTTTATTGAGGCTGCTGGAATACACTGCCAGGGTCTTAAGCGTATGCTCATAAGAGAGGGCGATTTGCTCTTCTGTGTACTTAGGGGCCAAGTTGAAGATCTTATCACGACTAAGAAAAACCGATAATCCAAGTACAACAACCAAAACAGCAGCAGCAACAATTCTCGTAAATGATTTTCTGAAAACTGAGCTCTTCCGAAAGACGAAAGACGAAGGACGAAAGACGTCTATCTTAGGATTATTCTTCCTGTAGTCCTGATAAGCCTCCTGAGATTCTCTCTTCTCCCCCTCGACCCAATCCCAATATTCCTTATTTACTTCTTCCTTATTCATATATCTCCTCCTTTTTGAATTGTGCCTGGATTTTGCTGCGGGCTCTTGATAAATTTACTCTCACGGCATTTACTTCCATTTTAAGTATTTCGGCGATTTCCTTATGTGAGAATTCCTGGAAATCGTGAAGTTCGATAATGACTTTTTGTTTTTCTGGTAGTTGGTCTACTGCTTTTCGGATTCTTGTGATGAGTTCTTGGTGATCCTGAGCGACTTCCGGTGATTCTCCATCCGGTCTCGGCTTTTGCCGGGATGACAATTCTTTGACCTTGTTATATCTAATTTCATCGATGCAAATGTTATGCATCATTTGGAAGCAGTAGGCTGATATGTTTTGGTTTGTGTTCAATTTTTTTCTTCTTTTCCAGAGCCTGTATGTCAATTCCTGCATGGCATCTTTTGCGCCTTCCTCGTTGCGGAGCATCCGGTATGCAAAGCCGAAAAGTTTCGCTTGCAAAGGTTCGAGCAGGGCCAGGAATTGTTTTTGATTCATGCTTTTCTGGATGTAATACGAAGATAGGGGGAAAACATTACAAGGCACAGGGCTCAAGGCACAAGGCGCAAGTCTTTTTACCTTCTGTCACTTGAGCCCTGAAACTTGAGCCTTGAGCCTTGAAACTTGAGCCTTGAGCCTTGAAACCTGAGCCTTGAGCCTTGAAACCTGAGCCCTGAGCCTTGAAACCTGAGCCCTGAGCCTTGAGCCTTCTATTTCTTCTTCTTCCAGGTATCCCGAAGCGGTACTGTTCTATTAAAAACCAGGTGGTTTTCTGTGCTGTCTTTGTCGCAGTTGAAGTAGCCTAGTCTTTGGAATTGGAAATGATCGGGGTATCGGGCTGAACCTAATGATGGTTCCATTTTGCAGCCTTTTATTATTGTCAGGCTATTGGGATTAAGGAACTCCATGAAATCTTTGTCCTTGTGTCCGTCGGGGTCTGAATCCATGAAAAGCCTGTCGTATTGACGAACTTCGGCATCCAGGGCATGTTTGGCTGATACCCAGTGGAGGGTGCCTTTAACTTTTCGGGTAACAGTTCCTGATCCGCTTTTTGTATCGGGATCATAGGTACAATGGACTACGATAATGTTACCGTTTTCGTCTTTTTCTATGGATTGAGCTGTTACGAAATATGCTGATTTCAAACGAACTTCTCGTCCGGGAGCGAGGCGGAAGAATTTCTTTGGAGGGTCTTCCATGAAATCGTTACGTTCGATATAAACTTCTTTACAGAAAGGCATGGTACGAATGCCCATAGATTCATCTTCGGGATTATTGATAGTTTCCAGTTCTTCGACCTTTTCATCGGGATAATTATCTATGATTAGTTTGATTGGATCCAGAACGGCCATCACCCGTGGGGCTTTTTTGTTCAGATCTTCACGAACTGCAAATTCCAGAAGTGCAACATCAATCACATTATTTCGTTTGGCAATTCCTATCGTGTTGACAAAGTTTTTGATGGAATCAGGAGTGTATCCTCTTCTTCTGAGTCCGGAAAGGGTAGGCATCCGAGGATCATCCCAACCGTTAACCTTTCTGTTTTCAACCAGTTGCAAAAGCTTTCGCTTCGACATGATTGTGTAGCTAAGATTTAGACGGGCGAATTCAATCTGGCGTGATGGAAAAATTTCGAGTTCAGATATAAACCACTCATAAAGAGTGCGATGCACTTCAAATTCCAAGGTGCATAGAGAGTGGGTGATACCTTCGATGCTATCACTTTGTCCGTGAGCCCAATCGTACATTGGGTAAATACACCACTCACTTTCGGTACGGTGGTGTGCAATATGTCTGATACGGTACAAAATGGGATCCCTCATGTGCATGTTTGGAGAAGTCATATCCACTTTTGCCCTGAGGGTACAGGTATCATCCGGGAATTCACCGGCTTTCATTTTAGCAAACAGATCCAGATTTTCTTCTATACTTCTATTTCTGTATGGACTTTCTTTTCCTGGCTCTGTTGGTGTTCCACGATTCTCGCTAATTTCTTTAGCAGACAGATGACAGACGTAGGCCTTCCCTTTTTGAATCAGTTTTTCTGCAAAATGATAGAGTTCGCCAAAATAATCAGAGGCATAATATTCACGATCTTCCCAATCGAATCCCAGCCATTGGATATCTTCTTTGATAGCATCTACATACTCCACATCTTCTTTTGCCGGGTTGGTGTCATCGAAACGGAGATTACATTTTCCGCCATACTGTTCAGCCAATCCGAAATCCAGGCAGAATGCCTTAGCATGACCAATATGCAGGTATCCGTTTGGTTCCGGGGGAAAACGTGTATGTATGCGTCCTTCGTGTTTAGCCTCGCGGATATCATCTTCAATAATATGCTCTATGAAGTTGAGGGATTTTGTTTCCTCTGCTTTGTGATCTGTATTGTCTGTCATGATCGGTATTTCCAAATATCTGCAAAAGTAAGCAATATTTTATGTTGACTGGCAGGGATTAAAGCTTGTTTGTACCTCGGGATAATTTCCGGATATTTTTTTTTGGAATTCTAAGGATTCGACCTGTTTCCTTGTTGGTTACGCTGATGTAGTAATACCCGTTTTGTTCTATCAGGTCGGGGTAGCTCAGTCTTCCTGTCTGGTAGCTGGTGTCTGTGCTGTAGATAATAGGAACAGCCTTGGTCCAGATCATTCGGTTTTGTTCCCATTTCCCGGCGGTAATCCAACCGGGATTACGGTTGGCAAAACCTGTTCCGGCATGATTATGAAACCAAAGCAGGTATAATCCCTTTTTTGTTTTCCATATTCTTGGGCAGGCCCTTGGGTTCTTCAATGGGGTTTCATCAAACATCCGGGCGGTATCCGGAAGGGACCAGGAATGCCCATTATTAAAAGATATAGTTTCAGCGATAAATCCGAGATTGGTTCTGTAAACTGCATATAGAGTATCACCGTTGATTGGCACCAGGTTAAATTCTTCCTGAACGGATCCGAAATCAGGATTCCTGACCCCGTCCATTCCATCCGGAAGAAGTATCCAGTTAATTTTGTGAGGATCTTTTTCTGTCTGGATATTATTGGATTGAAAAAACCAGCCCTCACCATATTCGAGCATGTATTTGCCAAGCTTTGTTAAACCAAAGCTCATATATTTACCATGTTCAATCGGTTTACCAATACCCCAAAAAATCTGTACTTCTCCTTTCCAATCGTTATTTACATCGGCCTTAGTTGTTCGCAAAGGCAGGCGATAGCGTTCTGACCAGGTTTGTCCTCCATTGTCGGTATATTTATAGCAATACCAACCCAGCATATCGTTGCGAATCGGCTTATTGTTCAGAGTGGTTACTGTGTCTCCGTTGAATGAATAAAACACATACACTCTGCCGTACGGGGTTAAGTATGGCATTGCCCATGAGGCAGCTGGTCCGCCTGGAGGTTCGATTTGTACAGTGTCGGTCCAGGTTTTCCCCTGGTTGAAGCTCCTGGTTGAAACGATATGTTGCCCTGAGCTACCTTCCTGTTTGGCGGAAGTGGTAAAAGTGCAGAGCCATGAATCATCATTGAGCACAACAATATATGGTTGATCAACATAGCCGTTCTGGTAAATTGAAGAACCATAGTCGAAATTAAGGTTTGTCTGTGCATTTGCTGCTTGGAGAAAGAGGCAAAAGAGATAAAAAATGGATAAGGTTTTGTAATTTCGGCTCATCATATCCCGAAGATAAACAGTTATGGGCATAATCCGAATTGAGCAGATGGAATTTTACTCCTATCATGGACATTATGAGGAGGAGCGGATTGTTGGAAATCGGTTTTTAGTAGATCTGATGATGGAGACAGATTGCAGTGCAGCAGCTGAGTCGGATAAACTGCAAGACGCCCTTGATTACCAGAAGGCTTATGAGCTGGTTCGTGACGCGATGAAGGAGAAATCCTTTCTGCTTGAGCATATTGCCCGGAGGATCCTTGACACTTTATTCGAGAATTTCAATAATCTGGAGAAGGCTGAAGTAAAAGTGGCGAAGCTGAATCCTCCTATGGGTGGGAAGATACGTGCAGTATCGGTTACCTTGTTAAGGCATAGGGCATAGGGCATAGGGCATAGGGCATAGGGCATAGGGCATAGGGCATAGGGCATAGAAATTAAGGTTTTTTTTCTGCAGTTTCATCTTCATTCTTTAGTCTTACTACTAATTTTGGTCTTAGGTCTTTGGTCTTTGGTCTTAGTTTTGTACTTTTGCAGCCCGCTCTAATGGTCTCGTGGCCGAGCGGCTAGGCGGCGGTCTGCAAAACCGTATACAGCGGTTCGAATCCGCTCGAGACCTCATCGTAAAAACCGAATCTTCTGATAATAAGGGGGTTTGGTTTTTTTGTTTTCATGGTATTGCCCAAATTGGCCAGCGATTGGCCAGCAATTTCAAGATGTGTTCAAAGTGGTTGTTGATCTATCTTCAGTTGTAATATCGAGAAAGTACATTCCTGATGGTAGACCTGTAAGGTCAATTATGTTTTCTACTTCCTTCGTCGTTTTGAGCAAAATGCCGGAGATGGAATAGACTTTTACCTCTTTTGGTTGCGCCCCAATAATATAAAGGATGCCGTTTGTTGGAAAATAATTGATGAATAGTAATAAAAACCTCCATATCCATAAATCCAATCTTCCTTCGAGGGGTCCAATTGTTCAGATCGGAACTCCAGAAGTAGGATATATCTTGGGTTTGATTTCCAAAGGAATCAAATGAAGCATCTTGTCTCCAGTTGGGAGTCCAACCCAATAGGCCTGCGCTCCAATAATGCTCAGTACAGGTTAGATTACCAGCCAGATCATAACTTCGTTTAAACTGCTCATAGGTTGCCCAATCGTTTATGTAGAAATCCCAACGGTATCTTGCATTTATAAGTTTGTTCCCATTTGAATCATAGATATTAGAAATTTTAGACCTCAAAACCCAATCGTTTTCTTCCAAGCTCCTCCGCCAGATGTAGTGAAAGAGGAAATGAATGCTTTTTTAAACTGGTTTAACCAGGAAACTAAAATTGATGGAGTATTAAAGGCTGCCATTGCTCATTTTTGGTTCATCATAATTCATCCTTTTGATGATGGGAACGGACGTATAGCAAGAGCAATATCAGATATGCTGCTTGCTAGTTCAGAAGAAAGTACTCAAAGGTTTTATAGTTTATCAAATCAGATTCTCACTGAGAAAAAGGTTTATTACGCAATTTTACAGAAAGTACAGCATAGTTCTGGTGATATCACAGAGTGGCTAGATTGGTTCTTGAATTGTTTGTACCGTGCTATAGTTAATACCGAAGAAACCTTGAAACGAGTCCTTCAAAAAGCGGACTTTTGGGATAAGCATAAAGAAACGATTTTGAATAGTAGACAAAGATTAATGTTGAATAAGCTATTAGATGGATTTGATGGTAAATTAAAATCTTCCAAATGGGCTAAGATTACCAAATGTTCAGCAGATACGGCATTAAGAGATATTAAAGATTTAATTGAAAAAGGAATCTTGAAGCAAGAAGAATCAGGAGGCCGTAGTACAAATTATGAATTGACATAAGGATCGGATTGTCTATAGGATCAATGATGCCATAAAGCATGTACTCATCCATGGTGGATAGACCTTCCAGAATATGTTTGGTCAGTTCTTCTTCTTCTTTTTCTTCTTGGGTACGTCCAGACTTGGATCATAAATGAACACTTTCTCCAGGGGCTTTTTGAAAATGTGGGACATGCGGAAGGCCAATTCCAGGGTGGGGGAGTAATTCCCCTTTTCAATGGCCACGATGGTCTGGCGGGATACTCCTGCCGCATCAGCCAATTCTTGCTGGGTCATTTCGCCCGACATGAACCGGAGCATGCGAATGTTGTTTTGTATGCTTTTGCTGCCCATCTTAAATCCCCTTCCTGTAATAATATAACTGAGAAAGGTTCTCAACGATTTCTGATAACAATCCACTCACGATGAAGGTAATGAAGATCCAGTGAATTTGCATACCCAGAGCAAGGCCAACAAAGGCTCCGGCAAAGGGAAGTGAAAATGCATAATGCGAATTCCGGGTGGCTTTCAATTTAATGAGCTTGTCGCGCTCATCTTCGTCGGGAACATCTTCCGTGCGGGTAGCAATGGCATTGATGATGTGGAAAATGATGTGGATGATAATCCGGGCCACAATGGATACACCCATGAATATGAGGAACAATACTCCCCACTTTTGAAAATCTTCTGCGAGGTCATACTGACCCGCTAAATGATCTTGATAAACGGTCCATCCGTATACCGCAGTAATGGCCAGTCCACTCAGGATATTGACCACGCTTTGTTTTTCTTGATAACTCATATTATTCAATTTTATGTATAGTCACTTTGACTAATTGTAAAACAATTACGACACAAAGTAAAGTAAACTTTACACAAAGTCAAAGTATTTTGACAAATAATTATTTCTTTTTGCCTTAGATTGTCTTGGTTATTTCAGGGGAACGGCCTCCCGATTTTCACTCACCTTCTCCATTATTACGCGTAAATTACGGAATAAAATGCCTATATTTACGCCAAGTCAGGCATCTGCGCAAATGAAAAACAGGAAAATAAGTCATTTAATTCTCAAAAGGCATGCGGCCAAAACGGGGCGTATTATTGTATTTACCGGTGCCAGGCAAACTGGGAAAACTACACTTGCACGTAAACTCTTTCACTCTTACGAGTACATTTCTATTGAAGATCCGATATTACGCGGGCAGTATTCAAGGCTCACAGCTCAACAGTGGAAAAATGCCTATCCCTTAGCAATACTTGATGAAATTCAAAAGGAGCCCGGATTAATTGAAAGCATTAAATCTGTTTACGACCAATGGGCAGATCCAAAATACATTCTACTGGGATCAAGTCAATTGTTGCTACTTGAAAAGGTAAAAGAAAGCCTGGCCGGACGATGTGCCATTTTTGAGCTTTTCCCTTTAACGCTACCTGAGATAAAGACACAAGGGTGGGAGTCGCCTGTTGAGGAATCGTTTTTTCAATCAATAATCAGAGAGCAATCAGTGGCAATTGACCCAATACCATCAGCTTTGATTGACAAAGAAGTGGCAAATAAGCAGCAGGCATGGCAGCACTATTTGAAATTTGGTGGATATCCTGCTGTTGTTGATCCTGAGCTGGATGAAGATGAACGATACGATTGGCTGCAAAACTATGTGCGCACATATCTGGAGCGTGATATTCGTGATTTAGCATCGTTTCGGGATCTTGATCCCTTTATAAAGCTGCAACATTATCTTGCCCTCAACACTGGTAACCTTATAAATTTAACTGCAATAGCTACACAGTTGGGCGTTACATCTAAAACTGTACAACGGTACATTCGTTATTTTGAACTTAGTTATCAGGCAGTATTATTGCCAGCATGGGCTCGCAATAAAAACAAAAGGTTGGTTAAAACTCCAAAAGTTCATTATCTGGATAATGGAATTGTTCAGGCAGTGTTACAAAAGAGGGGGGGGCTTACAGGTAATGAATTTGAAAGTCTGGTGATTGCTGAGATGTACAAGCAAATAAAAAATATTTTCGCACAAGCTACATTTTATCATTTTAGAACACAAGACGGCAGAGAAGTTGATTTATTGATCGAAGTATCAGATGGTTACTATGCATTTGAAATCAAGTTGGCAGATAAGATCAGAAGGCAGGATATCAGGCATTTAAAGAACCTTGAGCAGTTTTTAGACAAGCCACTTTTACATGCTTTTCTACTTTCAAACGACAATGAAACACAGCTATTTGATAGTAATATCACAGCATTGAATGCAGCCTGGTTTTTGGGCTAGACTTCCACCATATAAATAGGTTGGGTCATCCTCACATCCTGCATTGGGTCCTTTCATTTTAACCTTCCCATAACATCATCAACAATTTGTCTTGCAAGCTCAATGTCAATACCAGCAATAGCTGCCTGGGCTTCAATATCCGGTGTTTTGCCGGCATTGATGTCGGGTAGAACCAGTGACATGAAGTAGTTGAGTTTGTCGATTCCTTCCTGCTGGTCTTCCGGAACAGTTTCAGAGAATAATTCTGCGTATTCATTAAGTATCACCTTCTTGTTCAATATCTGGTTGGTTGAGATAAATCCGTTTAAACTAACACGAACAAAAGGATCTGCCTCGAAGTGATATCCGGCTTTATCCAGAGCTTTTGCCAGCGCCCGAAAGGCTCTGTCTGTCATAGCTGTCAGGAGTATAATTTTTTCCTTTTCGTCATAAAATGCTGTGGCAAAATGTGGAGGTTCATTCCAACTTTTGAGCTCCAGCTTGTATACATGATGTGCATATTCAATTTTGAAATGACCTTTTAAAGAACTGGTATCGAGTTGGTCAAGGTCAAATTCTGATAGCAGGTGCATAAGTTTGTCATCATTGTTGTAAGTGGCTGGTATCTCCATTCCACTAATCAGCATCATGAATGGGATAGGGTTCTTGTCAATCAGGCTGGCAGCTGCATTTTCTGTTTCAACAGAGAGATCAATCTCAGTGGCAAAGAAAAATACATCTGTTGAATCGATTCCAGCAAATCCGAGTATAGGGCCGAAAGATTGCCAACATTCTCCGTTAAATGAGATCAGATTGAACCAGATGGTGCGGCTTTTTTCTTTGAGTGTATCTGTCATCCCGGGAGAATGTAGCAAATACTCTTCACCACTGAAGGCATCCTTCATCTCATAAAAATCACCTTCCGGATTCTTCAGGATATAGCCAAAACTGAAACGCCACGGGTTTTGAGCCTGGTGTTCCAAATACTCCTTTTCTTCTTTAGTCATTCTTTGAATCCGACTGTGATTCAGGATCTTATGAATTAATCCGTTTGTCCGAAATATCTTGTGGACGATGTATTGTGAATGGAACATCCTAACCCAGGATGGATCAAGCTTGTCAGTGATATGCCTGAATTTGGCAAACTCTCTTAACATCGGCTGTTCCATTATATATTTATCTGCTGCATAATAGAGCAGGAATTCATCTATGATCTGCCTGGAAAGTTCGCTGGTTTTATGGCAGACCTCTCGGATATTGTCAAAGGTTATCATTTCACTCACTTTGTTTGTTCCTTCGAATTTAGCGAAAAATAAATTCGACATCCCTTTTATCCGGAGTTATTCCACACAATAGACGCACTCTCTCATCAGCTAAAAAAACTGGAGTACGATGTGGGTTTGGTCTTTAGGTGGTGACGTTTTAAACCCTTGTTATAACATCCTAGCGTGTTGCCTTAAAGGTTCCGTTTGGTTGGATGAATAGTACTTCATTAAGCATTCCATCATCGTTTTCTATAAACTTAATCTTGAAGCCATCTATGATTTTAAGGGAGAAAGTATGATCACCTTTTGCAATCAGCTCATATTCAGGCTGGCCAGCAACAAAAAGATATAAGGTTTTTTCTCCTTTTAGGTAAAATTTGGCCGATCTGCCGGCAAATTCAAATTCTCCTACATATTTTTCCAGTTGGGCTAAATCTATTTCAGCAGCTTTGGGCTCGAGCTTAAATTCAATAGGATCCAGAGTTGCTTCCAGGTTGATTTTCGATCCTGCAATCTCTCCAGCATTGTTCGAAAAGAAATTCACCATCAATCCGGAATTATCCGTTGTGTCTATACCGATATCCTTTACCTCATAGGGCATAAAAACATCATAATGATAGTGCTTGAGCCACAGCTTCATTTTAGGCATTTGTGCGAAAAGAGAATCATTTTGCAGAAGGATCTCAAACTTACCGTAGCCGGGATTGGAATATGATCCGGTGTAGGCAACCAGTGGGTGTGAAGTGGAGGTGCCCTCTACTTTGGCACTTTCATCACTTTCATCACTTTTCTCTACCTCAGCTTTTGCCTTTTTGGCTGCAGCCAGAGCCTTTTTGATTCTTGCGATCCAGTCTGTCTGATCTAAATCCAAAACACGGTCGGCCAGAATGTTTCTCACATTACCCGGAACGCCCGAGCCGTTCTGATTAGCCAGAACAACAATCCCAATACTATCCGTAGGGAAAAAGCAAGTGCTGGCTGAGAAACCATTGATATTGCCGCCGTGTTCAACACGGTAATGCCCTTTGTATGACGACATCATCCAACCATATCCATAAGTAGCAAAATGAACATCAGGATTTTCTTTACCGGGTATTGCAGAGTTAACTAGCATTTGCGGACCAGTGGCTTCGGCAACGTACGCAGTTGGTAAAATCTCCACACCCTTATATTTACCTCCATGAATCCAGGTCATTATCCATTGACTCATTTCGTTCACACTGGAGTTGATACTACCTGCCGGACTCATCCCTGCAATATCGTAATACTCCATTTTTCTGATTATACTGTCGTGATACAGCTCATATCCAAAAGCTGCATTCTCCCCATTTTGTAATCCGTCTATATCCAGATTGGATCGAGTCATTCCCAGTGGATTGAAAAAGTGCTCCTGCACATTGTCTTCCCAGCTTTGGCCTGTAATCTTTTCGGCAATTACGCCCTGGGCCAGATACATGAAATTGTTGTAGAACCATTTCTCTCTCACTTCTGCAAATGGTTCATGATAAGCCACGCGCTTGAGAATCGTATCTTTTGAATAGGATGGGAAGAAGAACCAGGCAAGATCATGCCGTGGCAGACCGGTGCGATGGGTCATCATATCTTTGATAGTAATAGAATTGTTCATCTTATCATTCACAAAGGTAAATCCGGGAATATGTTTTGCTGGTTTATCATTGAATGAAATTTCCCCGTCTTTGCTCAACAATCCCAAAACCGAAGAGGTAAAAGCCTTCGTGCATGATCCGATGGCAAAGAGTGTGTTAGGATCAACCGGCACCTTGTTTTCATAATCACGGTACCCGAATCCATTGGCATAAATTATTTCATTCTTAGCCACCACTGCAACTGCAAATCCAGGAGCCTGCAGAAGATCCATAACTTCCTGTAAGTCTTTGTCAACACCCTTCAGTAATTCAGCGTAGTTTGGATCTTTTTCTTGTGCAAAAGAAGAAGCAAACAAACAAAAAAAGGTAAGCAATAGTGTGAAAGGTTTCATGATATATGATTCTTAATTATTATTTGATTCTTATTTAGTGTCTGTCCATAATGTCAAAGTTTTTGAGCCTGAAAACCTTTTCGACTCAGCCACTTTAACTAACTGTGGCTCAAAGTTTGCTCCGAAATCATTTTTATAACAATTTGCGCTTTATTTTCGACTAAAAATAGCCAAAAAACCGGATTTTGTTAACTGCTGAACGCAACAATTCCATGGGACTGGCAATTTTCCTGATTTTTTCGAGATCTTTTGTTGCAAGTGACTCCTTGCGTAGTTGAGCCAGCATCTTTCCGGTCAACACCCGGAAATTGTGGAATCTTGACGGAGCTGACTTACATCTTCAAAGCCCTCAATTATGGCGACTTTATTGATCTCAACCATCATATGATGTAAAGACTCTGCTGAAATCTGAGAAATATATTTGTGCAATACCTGAA
>JAYEFL010000088.1:0-16300 GCA_034658635.1 Bacteroidota bacterium
CAGAGAGGTACCCGACAAGGGGACATGTCCCCTTGTTTCACTCGCTTCGCCTATACCCAGAGAGGTACCCGACAAGGGGACATGTCCCCTTGTTTCACTCGATTCGCCTATACCCAGAGAGGTACCCGACAAGGGGGCATGTCCCCTTGTTGATGTTCTACCTCGAGCTATATTACATTTTCTACTGCTTATAGCTTTCAGTTTTCCGACTATTGTCGACAGTTTCTCTTTTTCACATATCAGAAGTATATGCATATGATCACCGCAGATATTATACTCCAGAATATTTAGCCTATCTTCTTTTGCTACTTCAGCAATACTTTCAGTTATTACCAACTCATCGTTCTCGCTTAACCATATTGGTTCATCAAGTTTTACATAATTATCGAACATTCGTTGGGAATATCGAGAATTGTGCGTTGCTGTTGTAATATGCCAGGCATTCATATTTCTGATCTAATTAATGGAAGATTATTAACACACGGTAGATTCTAAACTATATAACTAGCGCTTTCTGATTGTATTGTAAATGACAATTAGAAAATTGTTAAAAGAATAATTGTGGATACCAGATATTGATCCTGTTTAGAATATTTTTCTACTTTTACGCTCCACAAACCTGTTATTTCAAAAACACTATGAAGAAAATCACTATTCTGCTAACGCTTTGCTCTTTACTTTTCAGCAATTCTTTTGGCCAAATCGCAGCAAATGATGTGGAATTATTAAGTATTTCTACCAATATTTGGGCTCGTCCTGGTGACCTTGTTCAGATCAAAGGGAGTTTTAAAACCAAGGGAACCGATATTCTTGACCATTGTACATTTTGCTGGTCAATAACAGATGGAGAAGTCTACTCCTTTGTATTGGGCAACCTGAATATGAGCAAAAACCGTGATTCAACCTTCACGCACCCTGATCTTCTGACTATTGAAGGCAGTGAGGATATTATTCTTAAAGTATGGGTATCTGAACCAAATGGAGAAGCGGACGTAGAAAGTCGCAGAGACACATTATATCGGACTATCCAGATAATTGGTGAGTTCCCTGAACGAAATATTATTCTGGAAGAATTCACCGGAGCATGGTGTGGTTGGTGCCCCAGAGGACCAATAGTCTACCGTGATCAGATACTACCAAATTACCCGAATGTAATTCTTGCTGCTTTGCATAATGGTGACGACATGGTTTTTAGTGCTGGAAATTCCGTTTTAAGTGCTTACGCTTCTGCTTTCCCCAGTGGAATGATTGACCGTAAAGCGGTTGGTGACCTCTCTATTGCCTTGTCAACAAATGAATGGATTGTAGCCCTAAACCAAATGGACACGGAGTTCACCCCTGCATCAATCAACGTGTATAACTACTATTACCCGGATACATATATTTGGAAAATCGATGTGGTAGTAGATTTCATTATGGATTTCTCTGGTAGTCTTCGATTGAATTGCTTTATTCTGGAAGACAGCGTAACTGGTACTGGTAGTGGATATAATCAGTCGAATTCTTACAATACCCGAGATGACATTCCTGAACTTAAGGGTATTGGTAATCCTATAATCGGATACAAGCACAATCACGTAGTCAGAGAAATGCTGGGTGGTGCCTGGGGACAGGGAGGGATTATACCCAGCACGGTAAAACGCGGAGATCGGTATATCTTTTCCAGAGTTATAAAACAACCGGGTTCTATAGATGACATTCGCAACACCCATCTGGTTGGAGTTCTGCAAGCATATAGCAGCAACAAAGCTTATCGTACAATTCTGAATGCTAGTAAAAAAACAGAAGTAAGCCTGGCTACCGGATACAATTGGACACAAGTGGAAACCAAGCTCAAGCTATACCCTAACCCGGTTTCGGATATTGCTATTCTGGAAATGGACTATCAGCATGCTGGCGCTGGCACAATAGAGGTAGTGAATATTGGCGGACAAACAGTCTACAATACAGAACTGGCAATTATGGCCGGCAAACAGGTTCTGAATATTGACACCAAAAACTGGGATGCCGGGGTATACTTTGTACGGGCAACACAAAACGAAAGGGTTCAGGTGATAAAATTGGTGAAAAAATAAACTGTTTTGTGCACGTAAAGTCACGCAGCCATGTGACTCTACAAAGACTATTACTATTTTTGTACCATGATCTGGGAAAACGGACATTGGCGCGATGGTACTCTTCACCAATACTTTGAAAACGGGAACAGAACCTGGATCTACGAGGTAATTCGTGTTCAGGAAGCTTGTCCGGTTTTCATCTCTGAACACCTTGACCGGCTTTGGCAGGGCGCCACAAATAATCATGTTCCATTGTTGTTTGAGCCGAATGAGTTGGCTGCCGGGATATTTGCCCTGATTAAAAAGGGATTGTCTTCTGTTGGAAATATCCGAATCCAGGTAGATCAGGAATCCGGGCTTACTCTTATGGGAGTCATCCCTCACCGTTATCCTTCTCCGGATGACTACCAAAATGGTATTTCAGTGGCCCTTTTACAAACAGAGCGGAGCAACCCTAATGTTAAAAGCTGGAATCCCCTTGTTAGGCAATATGCAGATCGACACATGAATCAAACTGCTTCCTATGAGGTAGTTCTTGTTGACCAGGAGGGTTACCTGACAGAAGGGAGTCGCTCAAATCTTTTTGGTATTCAAAATGGAAGATTGATCACTCCTCCATTGGAACAGGTTTTGCCCGGAATAACCCGGCAGATTCTGCTGAGATTGGCTCATGAAAATAAGATACCCCTCAAAGAGGCACGTATTCATCAAACTGAACTGTATCAGTTCGAATCATTCTTCATTTCCGGAACATCTCCAGGAATTCTGCCTGTAAGAAAAATTGACGATCATTCTTTCTCGCCAGATAGCTCAATTATCAGAAAATTATCTGCACTTTACCGCTCAGCTATCGAACAAAATATTGATCAAACTGTGAAAAGCAACAGGAATCCTAAGTAGCATGACAAAAAAAAAATACTCATTCGACCACCTTCCACTACGAGAAGGAACCAATTGTGTAAAATGGGATCTTCGGGAAACCTATTTTGGAAAACCAGACATTCTTCCCCTTTGGGTAGCCGATATGGATTTTGAAACTCCCGATTTTATTCTCAACAGAATTAAGGAACGATTAGAACACCCTGTTCTGGGCTATACTGTTCGTCCGGATTCTTTCAATCAGGCTTTCATCGATTGGTGCAATAAAAAGTATAAGTGGGAAGTAAAGAAAGAATGGATGAGTTTTTCTCCCGGTGTGGTTTCAGCTGTTACCATGGCTGTTCAGGGATTCACTCAGCCCGGCGACGAAGTGATAACCCAGCCGCCTGTCTATTTTCCATTTTTCCAAAGCGTTAAAGACACTGGAAGAACCCTACTGTACAATCAGTTGAAAGAAGATAATGGTCGCTTATGTATGGATTTCGAACAACTCGAATCCATTATTACTGAGAAAACAAAAATGATCATAATAAGTAATCCACATAATCCAGGAGGGTCGGTTTGGACTGAGCAAGAATTCAATCAACTCGGGGATATTTGTGAAAAGCATCAGATTATGGTGATTTCTGATGAGATCCACTCCGACCTGGTATTCAAGCCACACCAGCATATTCCCTTCGCGAAAGTTGTATCGCAGGATAGAGTCAAATCCATAACATGTATGGCTGCATCAAAGACTTTCAATCTGGCTGGAATGAGTACATCGCTGGTAATAGCTCCTGATGAGGAAGTGCTGAAAAAGTATACTCAGCTATTGCAAGTCAGTCACATCAACATGGGCAATATTTTTGGTTCAATTGCTACTGAGGCAGCATATGGAGAAGGATCAGACTGGTTGAATCAATTAATGAATTACCTTCTGGATAACCGTGATTTTCTTAATGAGTTTATTGTTACCCGACTTAAACCACTTCGCATGCTTATCCCGGAAGCCACTTATCTGGCCTGGGTTGATTTTTCAGGATTAGGACTATCACAGGACAGGCTGAACCATTGGTTAATCAACGACGCCAGAGTGGCAATGAACTCAGGAACTCTGTTTGGGCCAGGAGGTGAAGGATTCATCAGAATAAATTTTGCATGTCCCCGATCAATGCTGGAGAAAGCTCTTGAAAGAATTGAAAAAGCAATGAAGAAATTATGAACCGAGCATGACAAAAGGAAATTATTTTATCACACACGAGGATGATTATTTTTGTTATGTGAGCTACATACGACAAATAGAATTAAATATAAACGGATGAAACCGCATATTCTAATCAGCGGAGGCACCGGACTGATAGGCAGTCATTTGGCCCAATTGTTGATTTACAGAGGATATTCAGTGTCTTTCCTGACCAGACAATACAGAAGTTTGACAGGAATCGATGTAATAAGATGGGATCCTGAGAAACAATGGATAGACAATATTAACATTCAGGATCCTATAGCCATCATTAATCTATCAGGAGAAAACCTGACAGCGAAAGCCTGGACAGCAGAACAAAAAGAGATCATCATTAACAGCAGGGTGAATAGCCTGAAACTGATCAAATCTCTGGTAGAAATAAGAACAAATCAGGTTGTTCGTATAATTTCCACATCTGCAATAGGCTATTATGGAACCTACACCTCCGGTGAAATATTTTCAGAAGAAAGCCAGCCAGGAACTGATTTCCTGGCTAAAACCTGTGTTGAATGGGAAAGGTCTGTTAAGGAAATTGCAGAACTTGGGGTACCTACTGCCTGGGTTAGAACAGGAGTAGTTCTTAGTGACAAAGGAGGTGCTATGAAAGCCATTAAGGATTCTATGCAAGCCGGCATGGCAATACCTTTAGGCGGTGGCAATCAGTGGGTTCCATGGATACACATTCGCGATCTGGTAAGATTGTTTGAATTCTTACTGGAAGAATCAGACCTTTCAGGTGTTTTCAATGGTGTAGCCCCGGCATCAGATACGAACAAAAGCCTCACCAGGGCATTAGCGAAAGCTTACAAGAAAACCTATATTCCCATAGGTTTACCTGCATTTATTCTGAAAATGATTTTGGGTGAAATGGCCAGTATCTCCTTATATGGAAGCCGGGTATCAGCAGAAAAAATTACAAATGCCGGTTTTCGCTTTCAATATAATAATCTCGAATCTGCTATTATGAGCTTTCGGCAACAAAAGAGGGGCGATACACCATTTGGATTTTCACCTGATTCCTGACCGGATCTACATCCCGATCGGAATAGACAGTACGATTCAACTTTAACTCAAGTTGCAAGCTCTTTGTCAAAGAAATCTTACAAGCCAAATATCCTCTGAACCCGGAACCTGAAATTACCGGCAGGCTCATCTGATAATACATATCAGGTTCGTACCGATAAAGCAGGATTCCGCCGGATTGCCCACGATGGATACAAAATCCGGATTTCAGGATAAATCGTCTGTCTTCACTATAGCAGGCCCAATCTATTCCCAGGTATGAATTGTATTTGGATTGCTCATTACCACCAGGAGAAAAGGAATACCCAAACTCTGATTGCAAATAACTGCCTTGCTGATCAAGAATTTGTCGATATCGGAATAAGCTTTTAAATCCCTCTATATCCAGACCTGTCTTTACATTAAGAACTCTACCATCCCTGTTGTCTCTTTTTATGCCTGTCCGAATTTTCCAATCGCCTCCTGGCGACAAACGCCCCTTATCCAATCCATAGCTCTCATAACTTTCGACATCAATCTGAAAAAACCAACCATTTCTCCACTCCCACAAATAATTAAAATCAAGTGTTTTTTTATCGGCGAAAAGATTCTGATTGACAGCCATTTTAGTAAATCGTTGATAATATCCAGGAGTGCCTATTTGATAAAGCATGATAAATCGGTGCCGGTCATGACCGAAATAGCTAATCCCCGCTTCCAGTGCTTGTCCTCCACAACCAGCAGCTGCCACTTCAATGAAAACGATAGCCCCGCCGAGAGAATATTTCAGATGTCCGCCATATCTCCAAAGACTATCTGCAAGAAAATGAATGTTTACAATTCCTCCCCCGGCATGTATCCTGTTAGTCTTCACATTCAGAAACAGACCGTCAACAGAATTATTCAGAGCTATCGAGCTTCTGTCAGAAAACAATCCGGTAATCTCCAGTTTATTCCAGGAGTAGCTGACTCCTCCACCTCTGAGAAACCGGCTTGTATCACTGCTGGTATTCACTTTAAGGCCTCTGGCCCGATAGAGGAGCATATGGGGATTCTGACTCCATGATCTGAAGCTCCTTCGTGTTGTAAAAAGCATTCCTAATCCCTGGTCGTATTGATAATCACCTACAACCAGCTTCAGTTTTTCTTTGATTGGCTCAACCTTCATACCCATTGTCTGATGATCTGCCTGTCGAAGAAAAGCCAGATCACAATCACTGGTGTGCAACAAAAACCGCAGGCGATAATTAATATTTTCTGTGCCAGTTTTAATCCCGGTATTCAGGATACTCTGAATTCGTATCCTTCTCCTGAAGACATTCTCATAATTCAATGCAGGCAGACTATCCACAAACAGAGTATCCTGTTCCCAAAGAATGGCATCCATCAGAGCATCAGGATCAATTACCATCCTTGAATCCATTAAATCAATGAAACCTGATTGTCCCTTTACGCCCCCTTGAAAAACGATATAAGCAACAACGAAAAAAGCAATTCTTATTTTTGATGCCATAGGATTGATGTGTAAGGCGCATATCCAAAAACGCTGCCCGCCTCCAATAAGAACCTGATTATCAAACCATTCCTCTCAAATCCATAACCCAGTCCAAAACCCATGGTATTCAGAGTCAGTCCGGCAAACAATTCATGCTGATTTGAGATTCTGTACCCGCAAAAAACCACTAGTTGGGATGTTGCATCGGCAGCTATCCGGAATCCAAGTCCTGCAGAAGCTTGCTCATTCACTTCTTGTCGGAAGCAAAAATCCAGGCATACATCAGGAAGGTGGTCAGATGCCGGCCAGAATAAGTCAGGCCAGTTTGAGAGCTCCATCTGTATATGCAGAGCCTCTGACACCCTTAAGCACGAACTGGTCTTGCAGTATACGAAGCATTGTGCCGGATTAGAATTACCTGATTCATGAATGCCAAATCCAATCTCCTGCCCAAGGAAAAAATTATCCTGGAAATATCTACCAACCGCAGCAGCAACACAATGACTCCGATAGCCAGGCATGCTAAGCAGGGAATAAGATAAGTTCCTGGAGGTCTTTTTTCGCCACCACGACAGGCCCATCTCAAGTCCGTTTAGGTTACTTACTCCAAATGGTTGCCACAATTCAATTTGATATCTGGCTGACACCAATTCAAGGGCATGAAAATCAGGTGGCTCTGACCAGGTTTCTGCGGCAACAGACTTAAGATACTGTGCACTTGCATCAGAAGCACTTATGGGTAACCAAAGCAATAAGAGGGTGAAAATAAAAACCGGATTCATCAGTACTTTCTATATATAGATGAATCCGGAAGGTCAAAATGGAAAATTAATTGGTCTTATATTGAAATTTTATTTCTGCTAGACCTTCATTAGCCTTAACAATCTTCTGTGCTAAGTTGGCTTTAAACTCCACAATCTTATCATGAATAGCCTCGTCTCCCACTCCCAGAATTTGTGCGGCAAGAATACCAGCATTGCTTGCACCATCAAGAGCCACTGTTGCCACAGGTATTCCTGATGGCATTTGGAGAATAGATAAAATGGAATCCCAGCCATCGATTGAATTGGAAGATTTTATCGGCACTCCAATAACAGGATTTGGAGTCAATGCAGCAATCACACCTGGTAAATGGGCAGCTCCGCCAGCACCTGCAATTATCACCCTTACTCCCCGATCATATGCCCCTCTAGCAAACTCCATTGCTTTGTCAGGAGTACGATGCGCTGATAAAGCATTTATCTCAAAAGGAATTTCAAACTGGTCTAACACTTTCGCTGCACCTTCCATAATTGGCATATCGGAGGTACTTCCCATAATAATACTCACTTTGGGTTCCATAATTAAATACTTGATTAATAGATTCGATTGTCAATTTCTTGTTAGTTTTCTTAGCTTTGCAAGGTACAAATTTTCAACAGATCAGATCAAAATGAATCAGGTAAAAGTCTTGGATAAATCATTCCAGCAAAGTATTTCGCATGAAGAAATCATGGGAACCATTGCCCGTATGGCAGCGGACCTCGATCGTGACCTTATGGATAAAGATCCCATTTTCCTCGCCATTCTTAACGGCTCATTTCTTTTTGCTGCCGATCTGTTCAAAATGATACAGATGCCATGTACTATTTCATTTGTTAAAATAGCTTCATATCAGGGCGACAGTTCAACTGGAAAAATTAAAGAATTGATAGGCTTATCAGAAGACCTTAATGATAGAACCGTAGTAATACTTGAAGACATAATTGATACTGGTCTGACAATGAAACACCTGTTATCAGAGCTTACTGAAAAGAAGCCAAAAGAGGTAAAAATTGCAACTTTACTTTTCAAACCGGATGCTTTCAAAGCCGATTATCCGATTAATTATATTGGAATGTCTATTCCAAACGATTTTATTGTTGGATACGGACTTGATTACGACGGATATGGCAGGAATCTCAAAGACATTTACACTCTTATACCATAATACACTGAATCAATATGAGTTATCTTATTTTATTTGGCCCTCCAGGCGCAGGTAAGGGAACCCAGTCTCAAAGAATCATTCAGCACTTCAACCTTTTGCATCTCGCAACAGGTGATTTACTCCGCTCTGAAATAATGAACCAGACTGAGTTAGGAATACAAGCCAAATTGTACATGGACAAGGGAGAACTAGTACCTGATGAATTGGTTATTAAAATGCTTCAGTCTAAACTCGAAGAACTACATAAAAAAAATGGAGTGGTCTTTGATGGATTTCCCAGAACCATTGCACAGGCAAAAGCTCTTGATAAAATGCTGGAATCACAAAACCAGGAAATATCTGCTCTTGTTGCACTTACCGTTCCAAATGACGAACTACTGAGAAGATTATCTTCAAGGGGACTCACATCAGGCCGTACGGATGATGCAAGTCTGGTAACTATAGAACACAGATTGAATATATATCACAAAAAAACTATTCCTGTAATTGAGCATTACAGAGAACAGGGTAAATATTTTCCTATTGAAGGTGTCGGAAAAATTGACGACATTTCAAACTTACTGATTGAAACCATTGAGCCTTTGATGTCTGGCAAATAGTTATGGCAGAAAGCAATTTCATCGATTATGTAAAGATATTCTGTCGTTCAGGAAATGGAGGAGCTGGATCGGCACATCTTAGAAGAGCTAAATATGAGCCTAAAGGAGGTCCGGATGGTGGTGACGGAGGTCGTGGAGGCCATGTAATCCTTAGGGGAAATGCCCAATTATGGACCTTACTCCACCTGAAATTCAATCGACATAAATTCGCAAAGCACGGGGGCGATGGAAGTAAAGCTCAAAAGACAGGGGCAGATGGTGAAGATGTGTACATCGATGTACCCTTTGGAACTGTTGTAAAAGATGCTGAATCAGGTGAACTGATTTGTGAGATCACTGATGGAAAAGGAGAAACCATCCTGATGCGAGGGGGACGAGGAGGTCAGGGAAACACTCACTTTAAAAGCTCCACTCACCAAACTCCACGTTATGCTCAAACAGGCGAATCCGGTATGGAAGGATGGCGTGTACTGGAACTTAAAGTCCTTGCAGATGTTGGATTAGTCGGCTTCCCAAATGCTGGAAAATCGACACTGTTATCTGTTGTTTCTGCGGCTAAACCCAAGATTGCAAATTACCCTTTCACTACACTGGTTCCGAACCTGGGAATTGTTGCATACAGAGACAACAGATCATTTGCCATGGCTGATATTCCAGGAATTATAGAAGGGGCACATGAGGGTAAAGGGCTGGGTCTCCGATTCCTGAGACACATAGAGCGGAATTCGGTTTTACTGTTTATTATTCCTGCCGATAGTAATGATATTCAGAAGGAATATGATATTCTGCTGAATGAAATCAAAGAGTACAATCCTGAGCTCCTCGACAAGCAAAGTATTCTTGGAATCTCAAAATCCGACTTACTTGATGACGAACTTATGGAAGAGATAAAGCATGATCTTCCTGACTTGCCATATATCTTCTTTTCGGCGGTAGCCCAAACAGGACTTGCCCCTCTCAAAGACATGATATGGCGGGCACTTCAAGAATAATTTCTTATGAGCAGCAAGATTAAAAGAATTGAGATCAGTATCCACACTGAGGATAGCCAGAAATATCTTAGAGAAATAAGTGAATTAGATCTTAAGGGAAACGCAACACTTCAGGAGGAATATTCTCCCGAGGGTGAAGTTGAATCTCGAGTGGAATCCAGTTTCGATTCTGAAGGCCGTCTGATTGAACAAAAACAGCTTATTGAAAATGGGGAGCTTGCCGATCATAAGATCCATTTCCGAAATGAGTCAGGGGATATAATACGCACAGAAATTTTATTCCAGGGTGGATCAAAGTCAATTCAAACACTGAGTTTTAATCCGGAAACAAACATTGAGGAACTCCTGGAGGTAGATGAGGATGGCGAGTTAGAATCTAAAGAGATAAACCATTTGAATGAGGACAAACAAATTGTACTCAAGGAAACGTATAATTACGACAATAAACTCACCGAAGCCTTTGTATACAAATATGATCAAAATGGAAAACTAATTCGTCGCGACCAACTCGATCACCGCAAAAAGCTACTTGTGTATACAGAGTATGAATATGATGAATCAGGAAGAACTGTATTACGTGCTAATCGCAACAGGAAAGGTCGATTATCTGATTTCTTAAAAATGGAATACGATGAAAATGGGAAGGTCATAAAGCAGAACTTCAGTGGCAAGTATTTCTTTATTTTCGAATACGATCAGAAGGGCAATACTGTTTTGGAAGAAAGATACACAGCTGACGATAAGCTTGAGTATCAAAGCAGGTTTGAGTATGATAAGAACTACCTGCTTACACGAGAAGTAAATCTTGAATTCACCCGCGAGTTGAGTTATCAGTTTCACGAAGAATAGCCCTTATTAGTTTTAACAGTGAAACTCACTGAAACCCACTATTGTTAATAGATCTGTTGAAAACCTGATGTATAATCAGGGTGCCTTTTTTGTATCTTTGCGGTATGTCAGAGAAGCAGATTGAACAATATTCAGAAGAGGCAATAAAGACTCTATCGCCAAAGGAACATATCCGGCTTCGGCCAGGTATGTATATCGGCAAATTAGGAGATGGGTCTTCACAAGATGATGGAATTTATGTTCTGCTCAAAGAGGTGATTGATAATTCCATCGACGAGTTTATGATGGGTAATGGAAAAATCATTGAAGTAAGCATAGAAGACCGGGCAGTATGTGTTCGCGATTTTGGTCGCGGTATCCCTCTTGGCAAAGTAGTTGATGCTGTTTCCAAGATGAACACTGGTGCCAAATACGACTCAAAGGTTTTCAAAAAGTCTGTTGGATTGAATGGTGTAGGACTAAAAGCTGTTAATGCCCTGACCTCAGGATTCAAAATCCGATCCTTTCGGGAAGGAAATGTAAAAAATGCAGAATTTCAACAGGGTGATTTAGTCATCGATTCTAAACTTCAAAAAACAGAAGAAGGGCATGGTGTAGAAATTACATTTACTCCGGATAAGGAGATATTTGGAAGATATCGTTTCCTCAATGAGTATATCAGCAACATGCTCAGAAATTATGTGTTCCTGAATGCCGGTTTGACCATCAGATTTAATGGTGAGAAATTCTACTCAAAAAATGGCTTACTGGATCTTTTACAATCCAAGATGAGCCAGGAAGGATTGTATCCCATTATCCATCTGAAAGATGAAGACATTGAAGTAGCCATCACTCATGGAAATCAATACGGTGAGGAGTATTACTCCTTTGTAAATGGCCAGCATACCAGCCAGGGAGGCATTCACCTTCTCGCTTTCAGAGAAGCCCTGGTAAAGACTATTCGTGATTTTTATCAAAAAGACTTTGATGCTTCGGATATCCGCACATCTATTGTTGCGGCAATCAGCATTAAGGTAGAAGAACCCATATTTGAATCTCAAACTAAAACTAAACTAGGATCCAAAGACATGGAGCCTGGTGGCCAGAGTATCCGATATTTCATCATGGATTTTCTCAAGAAGCAAATGGATAATTTCCTCCACAAAAATCCGGAGATTGCAAATATCCTTAATAAGAAAATCCTGGATTCGGAAAAAGAAAGAAAAGCTATATCCGGAATTAAAAAAATTGCCAGAGACAGGGCAAAAAAAGCATCCTTGCACAACAAAAAGCTTAGAGATTGCCGGGTTCATTATAACTCAAAAGGTGACAGGCGGATAGAAACCACAATTTTTATCACGGAGGGAGACTCTGCATCCGGATCCATCACCAAATCAAGAGATGTCAATACTCAGGCTGTTTTCAGCTTAAAAGGAAAACCTAAGAATACCTATGGAGAATCCAAGAAGCTGGTATACGAGAACGAGGAGTTTAACCTTCTGCAGGCTGCCCTGAACATTGAGGAAGGAATTGAAAACCTCAGATACAACAATGTAGTTATTGCAACAGATGCCGACGTGGATGGAATGCATATACGCCTGCTACTTATTACTTTCTTTCTTGAATTCTTCCCGGATCTGATCAAACACGGACATTTATACATCCTGCAAACTCCCTTATTCAGAGTCAGGAACAAAAGTAAAACCTATTATTGCTATAGTATAAAGGAAAGAGACAATGCACAAAAGAAACTCAGAGGAACACCCGAAGTAACCAGGTTTAAGGGACTTGGAGAAATCTCACCAGGTGAATTCAAATACTTCATTGGCAAGGACATACGTCTTGAACCTGTTTTATTGAAGAAAGAAGATGCAGTAGAAAGTATGCTTGAATTTTATATGGGTAAAAACACCCCGGAACGCCAGGATTTTATAATTGAAAATTTACACATAGAGGAAGAAGATGAAATACTTGTTGAATAAGGATGCCGATAAAAAATAATGGATAAAGACCAAAAAACAAATATCAAGAATCTAGATAAACAAAATCAGGAACCAGAAATTCTTCCGGATAATGATCCGAAAAAAGAGACTGAATTGAATGGGGATAATGAGTTGATGGATAATAATGGTAATGGCAGGAAATCCGACATTACTAATTTACCCGACATGTATAAAACCTGGTTCCTGGAATATGCTTCTTATGTCATTCTTGAAAGAGCTGTTCCTCATTTATATGATGGTCTTAAGCCTGTTCAGCGAAGAATCCTTCATTCCATGCGCAGACTTGACGATGGTCGCTTTAATAAGGTAGCGAACCTCATTGGCCATACTATGCAGTTTCACCCGCATGGTGATGCATCCATTGGTGATGCCCTTGTTCAGTTAGGACAAAAAGAGCTCTTAATTGAAACTCAGGGAAACTGGGGAAATATACTAACAGGAGACAGGGCTGCAGCAGCCAGGTATATTGAAGCCAGATTGTCAAAATTTGCTCAGGAGGTAGTTTTCAACCCAAAAACTACTGAATGGAAACCATCATATGATGGACGCAACAAAGAACCTGTGTACCTGCCGGTAAAATTCCCTTTGTTGCTAACACAAGGGGTAGAAGGAATTGCTGTAGGTCTGGCTTCAAAGATTCTTCCTCATAATTTCGTTGAGTTGATTGATGCATCGATTGCCTGTCTGAAAAATGAGGATTTTGAACTTATTCCTGACTTTATCACAGGCGGGAGCGCTGACTTCTCAAAGTATCAGGATGGTTTGCGGGGAGGGAAAATCAGAATACGTGCAAAAATCACAAAGCAAGACAAACGTACACTGGTAATCACTGAGATACCATATGGAAAAACAACTAGCGGACTTATTGATTCTATCCTTGCTGCCAATGAAAAAAGCAAAATTAAGATTAAAAAGATAGATGATAACACTGCAGAAAATGTGGAAATCCTTATCCACCTGACTCCAGATGTTTCTACAGATAAATCAATCGATGCTTTGTATGCTTTCACAGACTGTGAAGTATCAATTTCTCCAAATTGTTGTGTTATCTCAGATGACAGACCGGTATTCTTAGGAGTTTCAGACATACTGAGAACCTCAACAGACAATACATTAGCCCTTCTCAAAGAAGAATTGCTCATACGTCAAAAAGAGCTTGAAAATGATTGGCACTTATCTTCTCTTGAAAAAATATTCATCGAAAACCGGATATTTCTACTAATTGAAGAATGTGAAACCTGGGAGTGTGTTGTTAAAACTATCGATCAGGGACTGAAACCCTTCAAAAAAATACTGAAGAGAGAAGTCACTGAAGATGATATTAAGAAGCTTACAGAGATTCGAATGTTGAGGATATCTAAATTCGATGCTTTCAAAGCGGATGAACACATCAGGTCAATCGAAGAAGAGATGCAAGTAGTTCAGCATCATCTTGACAACCTTATCGAATATGCTATTGATTATTTCCGCAGACTGAAAAAGAAATACAGCAAGGGTCGCGAAAGAAAAACTGAAATCAGAAACTTTGATACAATCGAAGCAACAAAAGTTGTGGTCGCCAACCAAAAGTTATATGCAAACTTTGAAGAGGGCTTCATTGGCTCCAGCCTTAAAAAGGATAAGTATCTTTTTGAGTGCTCCGATATTGACGATATTATTGTCATACGCAAAGATGGCAGTTATATAGTAAGCAAAGTGGCACCTAAAGCTTTCGTAGGTAAAAATATCCAGCACGTTGCTGTCTTCAAGAAAAACGATAGCAGAACTATTTATAATATTGTATACAGAGACGGGAAAGGTGGATCTACTTTTGTAAAGCGCTTCGCAGTGACTGGTATTACCCGGGACAAAGAGTACAGTCTTACAAAAGCGACACCGGGTTCCAGGATCCTGTATTTCTCTGCTAATCCGAATGGAGAAGCTGAAGTGATCCGGGTCAACCTCAAACCTAAACAAAAGCTAAAAAAACTCAGTTTCGAATTTGATTTTAGTGAGCTGGCTATTAAAAACAAAAATGCTATAGGGAATATCCTATCCAAGCATTCTGTTCATAAAATATCTCTGAAAGAAAAAGGAGTCTCCACTCTTGGAGGGCGTATGATATGGTTCGATAATGATGTGAAAAGACTGAATGCAGATGAGCGCGGATTGTTTATTGGTGAGTTTTCAGGAGAAGACCAAATACTGGTTCTCACAAAAGATGGAAATTTCCGTCTAAGCTCCTTCGAACTGACCAATCATTACGAAGAAGATATTCTGAGACTGGAGAAATTCGATCGGTCTAAAGTTTTTACATGTGTGTTCTTTGATGCAGATCAGGAATTCTATTACATCAAGCGCTTTCAGATAGATGGTTCTACAAACGGCAAACTTCAATCCTTAACAGGAGATAATCAGGAATCCAGAATGATTCTGTTATCAGATCATTTATTCCCAAATATTAAGATCCGTTTTGGAGGAAAGCAAGCTGATCGTGAACCTGAAATAATTCTTGCCCCTGAATATATTGGTTTAAAGAGTTTCAAAGCACGTGGGAAGCGACTTACAACATTCGAAGTAAAGAAGATTTGGGAAATTGCTCCTACCGAACCAACAGATCCTCTAATAATAAAACATTATGGCAATGATTTCTTCAGAAATGAAGGAGAAGAAGAAAATGAAATCATTGACAATTCCCTTGATTCTGAAGCACCTGATTCTGAAGACAGTGGAACAGGAGAGAAAAACTCTGCACCCGATTTACCAGAAGATCCTCATAATTCAAATGGCCCTTCTACTCAAATGACTCTGGGACTTTAACATGAGAAAGCCGCTGGCAATAATAGGGTTTATGGGTTCAGGAAAATCAACTCTTGGGAAACAAATGGCCAAAGCGTGGGAGTTCAAATTCATTGATCTGGATTTGTACATTGCCGATATATTTGGAATGAGTATTCCGGAATTGTTTGACAAATTTGGTGAGAAAGGCTTCAGAACACGTGAATCTCAGGCATTAAAAGAAGTTCTGGCACAAAACCAACCATACATATTATCTCTTGGAGGAGGAACGCCTTGCTTTAGCAATAATCTCAGCTTAATCAAAGAAAAAACTCAAAGTATATATCTAAAACTGAGTCCCGAAGAATTAACCCGTCGATTACTACGATCACCTAACCCTCGTCCCTTAGTTAAGAAAAAAACAGCTAATGAATTGTTGGAGTATATAAAAACAGAACTTCCAAAACGCGAGCTCTTTTATACTCAGGCTG
>JAYEFL010000089.1:0-16296 GCA_034658635.1 Bacteroidota bacterium
GGATTCGGTTATTCGGTTATTCGGTTATTCGGTTATTCGGTTATTCGGGACTCGGGACTCGGGGACGCCATGTTTCAAGATTTTCATTATATCAAATTCTTTTAAGGATGCTCACAAAGTTAGCGACTTTTACCGGATCAGTTTCTTTGATACTGAATTCGGGGATTTGTGAGAGTCCGCCCATTGATACCGCCTCATTTCTGAAGACCATCTTACTGTCCACCAGGGATCTTAGGGTTGCATGAAACTCTGTAGCCCCTGTAGACTTGGCAAATTCTGCAATATTGTCTTCATTTAAATCGCCACCTGGAAGAATTTTAATTTCAGTCCCCGCCTCCTTGATCAACTGTTTAATAACTTCTGAGCCTTCCACAGCTGTGTTCTTCTGACCTGAGGTTAAAATCCTGTCGATACCAAGATCCTTCAGAACAGATAAAGCTATCCATGGGTTCGGAGTCATATCAAAAGCCCGGTGAAATGTAACTGAAATGGGCCTTGCCAACTGCACCAATTCTTTAGTACGACTTTCATCAATTCGTCCATCAGGCAATAAAACACCAATGACCACTCCAGTGATTCCAAGATCTTTACATATCCTGATATCCTCCTTCATCGCTTCAAACTCAATATCATTATAACAAAAATCACTTCCTCTGGGACGAATAATAACGTGAATGGGTATATCAAGTGATTCCCGCACGATTTTGATTGTACCATAAGAAGGGGTAGTTCCACCTTCATACAGATTATCGCATAACTCAATCCGCTGTGCACCACCCTTTTGGGCAGCCAGAGCTGAGTTAAGAGAACCGACACATATTTCAACAAAAGCCATAGTATTGATTAAAAAGTTTAACAGAATCTTTGATTCCCTTATCGAAACGCGCTTCGACTCCCGCTCAGCGACCAGAACATCGAATCACAGAATCACTGAATCACAGAGTCACAGAGTCACCAATTAAAACCTAAAGCTATGATATTAAATCCATCTAGAAACATGATGAATGTTTTTGTTTTAAACTCCTTGTACCTCTATATTTACATGTTGTTACTTAAATAACAAACCAAGCATAAGTGGAAACACTACCAAAAAATAAACTTGTTCATGTTGTTAGTGATCTATTTGTCAGAATATCAATGCAATTAAAATATTACGCGATTATCAATCCCTAAAACTTAAAAACCTATGGATCACGGACCAGCAGTAGAACTCGGTGTAGATCATGCAGCGAAAAGAAAAACCAGGCTTGGCATATGGATGTTCCTTTTTTATACGATTGTATATGGAGTATTTGTAGCCATTGGTGTAGTTAATTATGAAGCAATGAGCAATATTGTTTTTGCAGGACTAAACCTGGCTGTTACCTACGGCTTCGGATTAATTGTTCTAGCCATTATTTTAGGGCTGATATACAATTGGAGATGTACAAGGATTGAAAACGAAATGAATAAGGAGGATAAATCATGATTTACGGAGTATCATATTTAGCAATTGCCTTGTTCGTCTTTTTTGTATTGGTTGTATTGGCTTTGTCATTTTACTTTGCTAGAAAAACTAAATCTGCCAGCAGTTATTTTGCCGCCGGAGGTACTATTCACTGGGCTGTAAATGGCGTAGCCTTTGCAGGTGATTATCTATCCGCAGCTTCTTTTCTTGGTATTTGCGGGATGATTGCTTTTGTTGGCTATGATGGTTTCCTATATTCAATAGGTTACCTTGCTGGTTGGATTGTAGCACTTTTCCTTGTTGCCGAACCCATGAAGCGTTTGGGGAAATTTACATTTACTGATGCTTTGGATTCAAAATTTAATTCTAAAGCCATTCAGCTAACAGCGGCAATTAGCACATTGATCGTTTCAATATTTTACCTAATCCCTCAGATGGTAGGTGCCGGTACGCTCGTGGAACCTCTACTTGGTCTTGACCACTGGGTTGGAGTTGTTATTGTAGGCGCAGTAGTGATTTTTATAGTTGCAACGGCAGGTATGACATCTACTACCTACGTTCAATTTATAAAAGGGGGATTACTAATCATTTTTTCTACAGTTCTTGCCATTTATATTTTTAACAATGGCTTAGACCTTAATCCCAATAATAAAAATCAAGACTTTATTCAGCCCATGACATTAACAGCCGATGATATGCAGGGCTTTACTATGGTTTCAAGCATGGATGTTGAAGATGTCTCCCTGGTAAAAATGGAAAAAGAGGGTGTTTATCGCTGGTTTACTGAAAGTGGGGATAAGTTCGAGGAGGCAATGACTGTCACAGCTACAAGTGATGGAGGGAAATTATACAATGGTGCACCCAAAGAAGAAGGAAAGTTCTATCAGGTAGGTACCCTGGTAAAAATTATTAAGGACGGAGAGGAAGTTGAATCAACCGGTAAGGTAAGTCCTTTAAAATTTCTAAGCATCATCAATTCAAGTGAAGTTGCACGATATGTAAAAATCTTATTTGATGATGGTGACAATAAAGTAACTGCCTATGTTCAGAAAATAACTCCCGGTAAAGAAATGCTAATTCCTGGGTTGAAGTTTAAGATTGGGAAAGGTGCTACGCCATTATCAAAATTGAATTTCGTATCTCTTATGCTTGCTTTATTCCTTGGAACGGCATCATTACCTCATATCCTTATCCGCTATTATACAGTCCCAAGTCAACGCGATGCCAGGAAATCTACAATTGTTGCAATTGCTGCCATTGGTTTTTTCTATGTTCTGACCCTGTTTATGGGATTGGGTGCTGCAACAAGTGGTGTGTTAAATCTGGAAGACGGAAATATGTCAGCCCCACTCTTGGCTAAAGCATTTGGTGTTGGATTATTTGCTATTATATCCGCAATAGCTTTTGCTACCATCCTGGGAACTGTAAGTGGCCTTATTGTTGCTTCATCTGGTGCTATTGCCCACGATCTGATAGACAGATATATGGGTAAACAGCTTTCGGATAAGGCAAAAGTGAGAGCAGGGAAATTTGCTGCTGCAGGAGTAGGTGTTGTGGCGATTATTCTGGGAATAATATTTAAAGGAATGAATGTTTCTTTCCTTGTAGGTTGGGCTTTTGCTGTTGCAGCTTCTGCAAACCTACCGGCAATATTAATGGTGCTGTTCTGGAAAAAGACAACTGCAAAAGGTATTGCCTGGTCAATTATTGTTGGTATTGTAAGCGCCATTGGCATTATAGTGACGGGCCCCTCAATAAGTAAGCAATTTTTCGGAACTGAAGGATTGCACGGTTTGGATTCACCGGCAATTATTTCCTTTACACTGGCATTACTTACACTTGTTATTGTGTCGTTAGCAACACAGAAAGATAACTTAAAGTTGGCTACCAAAGCATAAGGAGAAACAACTGAATAAAATGTTAAAATGAAGATTTTATGAAACGAGGATTGATTACCATAATAGTAATACTGATAGTTGGCGGTTTATTTGCTCAGGATAACAAATTTGGAATTAAGTTTTCAGGATTTGTTAAAAATGATTTTTTCTTTGATTCGCGTCAGACAGTTACGGCTCGTGAAGGTCACTTTTTATTGTGGCCGGCTGCTGAGAAGCTAGATGCAAACGGTGAAGACATCAACGCCAAATCAAACTTTAACTTTTTGGCGGTACAATCCCGATTGACCGGGAAAATTTCCGGACCTGATGCTTTTGGGGCAAAAACAAGCGGAGTTATTGGTGCAGATTTCTTTGGCCAATCAAACGCCAATACAAACTTGTTAAGGTTGCGTCATGCCTATGGAAAGCTTAATTGGGAAAATACTGAACTTTTGTTTGGTCAAACCTGGCATCCTATGTTTGTCACAGGATGCTTCCCCGGTACAATATCTTTTAATACCGGAACACCATTTCAACCCTTTGCAAGAAATCCACAGATCAAGGTCACTCAAAGTTTTGGGAACATGAAAGTGGCCGCTACTGCATTCTCACAAAGAGATTACATAAGTGCCGGAGGTTCTGCGTTATTGAGAAATTCATCAGTTCCCGCATTTCACCTTGGGGCATCTGTTCTTAAAAAAGGCGAACCTGAGATCTTAGCTGGAGTCGGAGCCAGCTACCAAACTCTTGTTCCCAGATTGCAGACAGATAACTTCTATGTAGCCAATGAGAGTGTCTCAGGCTTTATGTCACAGGCATACTTGAAATTACATGGGTCAAAACTTACCATTAAAGTTGAGGGAGTATACGGACAAAACACATATGATGTCTTGGGCATTAGTAGCTTTGCTCTGATCAATTTGGATCCTGCCACGGATCACCGTGAGTATACCCCTCTGAATTCCATGTCGGTTTGGTCAGACATTCATACTAATGGGAGCAAAATACAAGTAGGACTTTTCGGTGGATACACGAAAAACCTGGGAGCAGGGCAAACTGTAATGACAAGCACATTTGGAAGCCGGTCAAATATTGATTACGTCTACCGGATAGCACCCAGAATTCTTTATAATTCCGGCAAAATGAGGTTTGCATGTGAAGTGGAATATACTACTGCTGCATTTGGGACATATAGTGATGACGGAACTGTAGCAAGCTCTATACCTGTTAGTAACCTAAGACTGCTTATTGCTGCTTATTACTTTTTCTAGTCTACCGTTGCAGCACTGGCTTTTTGAGAATGTTTCTTCTTGTTGAAGAAGCTATAAAGGATGATACTAATACCTCCTATCAGGATTGTGAACCCAAAAGTGAGTCCGTTTGACAAAACACCAAAAGCGACTCCACTATTCTCAGACAAGCTAAAAGCCAGAAAAAGGTGCAGAATAATAAAATGGGTAGTTCCTATGCCACTCGGACTTGGAATTGCCCATCCGATACCAGCAACAAAAACGATGACGAAAGCAAAATACAGGCTTGATCCTGAAGTTTCCTCCAGGGCAAGCAAACAAAAATAATTCATCAGGGTCAAGGTTACCCATATCAAAACAGTTACAAGCAAAAACCTGGGATATCGCTTAATTTTAAAACTAAGCTTAAGTGTGTGCCAGAACTCCATGAGAAATTGTCTCCCTTTTTCAAAAGTTTTTCTCCTCTGGAGCACTCGGTAAACAACATAAAGAAGTACCACAATTAATACAAGTATCCCTGCAAACAACAGTCCGTTTTCTGCCAGCATCGTCCTTATTCCACTCATCAGCTCTATCCATACCAACTGAAGTCTGGAAACCTCTAAAAAAAAGATTACTGCCAGACCCAATCCCAGAATTAAGACATCCCACATTCTTTCAGTAACCATTGTTCCCAAACTTTTTGCCACCGGAACATTATTGGCCTTCTTCAGGGTTGTACACCTAACAACCTCCCCGAATCGCGGAGTAAAACTATTCATAAAAAAGCCTACGCAAAGGGAATACAGCACATAAATATACCTGGGGTTTTCACCTGCATTCTGCAATAGAATTTTCCATCGGTAACCCCTTAAAAAGAATACCGTGAAAATAGCTACTCCGTTCATAGCCACCCAAAAACCATTGGCATGGGAGATACTTTCGAACATTTCATTCAGATCTTTCCCCTTCAGGGTTAGGTACAGAAAGAAACCTCCAATCAGAACCCAGGTAAAAGAATTCAAAAATTTCTTCAAAACATACTAATTATAAGGAAAGCTAGTCTTTTCAACATCCCACCTCTGGTCTGAAACAAAAGATTCGCCTTCTAATTTGACTTTGTACTGACCGGCCTTCAGGTATTGTTTGAAATGAATGAAATATGGACTACCATTATCAGTCTGACGGGTTACCAGATCCCAACGGAATTGATTAATCCCTTGATTTCCTTGCAGTTCAATCTCAAATTTTCTTTTCAAACCACCGGTGATTGTTAATTTCACTTTACCTGGTTTTGCCAACCAAAACGTAAAAGTAGTTTTTTTCAGCGATTCAGGGTTAACATCCCTGTGCGTATCATTATAATATGGCTCCCAACCTTGTGAAACCGGAAATAAGAACCCTTCCTCCACAAATTGTTGATCTAAGAAATAATACAAAGGCTCAAGCTCCAGTTTATAAATTCCACGTCCGTGCGTCCCCATAACCAACTCTTTAGCTTCTTTCTGAATCACCAGGTCAGAAACACATGTGGCTGCCAGATTTCTACCCAGAAGAGACCAGCTTGCCCCGCGGTTTGTTGATATGTAGGCTCCTCGATATCCACCTGCAAACAAAAGGTTTTCATAATTTGGATCTTCTACAATACAATTAATTACTTCATCAGGGAGATTTGATCCTATGTTATTCCAGGTCTTGCCCAAGTCCTCTGAATAGTATAAATGCTTCGACAAATCATCATAATTCATCCCTGTGAGGGAAATATAGATTCTATCCCGATCAAAGGCTGAGGGCTGGATACTGCGAATATAGGCAATTGGCAATCCATCGGATCGCTCCTCCCAGTTCATTCCCTGATCCTCAGAAATCCAGAATGCCCCATGATCTGTTCCAACAAACAGCAAATTCTCATCCAGGGGTGATTCAGCAATTGCACCAGCAGCAAGTGAAGTCCTTTCATAATTTGAAGATCTGGATAAATCCGGACTTATTAAATCCCATTTATCTCCCTTATTTTCACTTTTAAAAACATAATTTCCGGCATGATACAAGCGGGAGTTCTGATGACTTGATATGATATATGGAGCAATAAAATTGTAGCTCAGTTTCCCTTTTATTGATTTGGGCAATCGTGGTTTGATCCCTTTGGATTGATCTTCCAACATGTTTTTCCTGAATATCCCTCCATTCTGATACGAGGTATATATTGTATTCGGATCATCAGGATCGGGATAAGTAACACAGCCATCTCCCCCACTCCAGGCATCAATCCAGATATAATTCCAGCCATCAGGATACATGGGATTCCACTCTTTTGATGGCCCGTATACAGATGAATTATCCTGTACTCCTCCATAAACCAAATAAGGATCCTGATTATCAACTGCTATATCATAAAACTCCCCGGCAGGGATGTTATTAAAATGGCGCCAGTTCTTACCCTTATCATAGCTCATATATAATCCACCATCATTCCCTAAAAGGATATGGTTCGGATTAAGCGGATTGATCCACATTTCACAATGATCCAGGTGCAAAGGAACAGCTCTGCTTGGATTGTGATGAAATACATTTCCCTGGACAAGATCAAAACTCCTGGCCCCATCAGAACTATGGGCAAGCCTTACACCTAGTCCCCAAAATTCTTCATCATCTTGTGGATTAACATAACAATCAGCGAAATACCAGCCCAAACGGGCCATAATTTTCAGATCATCAGTATGGCTTCTTATCCAATGTTTACCTCCATCAACACTTTTATAAACTTCAGAAGCATTAGCCAATTTCGGATTCCGATTATCTACCAGGGCATAAACTTTATCAGGATTCTGGCCTGATACTGCCAGTCCGATCCTGCCCGTGAATTTTCCGGATGGAAAACCGTCTTCGCATTTATCCCAGGAATCTCCCCCATCCTTACTGGTATAAACTCCACTGGTATTTCCCATAACATCCGGATAATTATTCCACATAGATGTATAGATAACCTGGGGATCAGCGGCTGAGATTACTACATCATTGGCTCCTGTATTTTCATCCACATACAGAACGAGCTCCCATGTTTCGCCCCCATCCATGCTCCGGTATAATCCACGGTTTTTATTGGGAGTCCAGAAATGCCCCATAACAGCAACAAAAACAATATCCGGATTAGCAGGATGGACAGCAATCTCACCAATATGATATGAATCAGGGAGTCCCAGATATTTCCAATTATCACCTGCATCATCTGAACGAAAGACACCGACACCGGACATAGTGAAATTTCTAGGCTTCTTGAGGCTTTCTCCCGTTCCCAGATAAAGAATATCCGAATTCGACGGTGCCAGAGCAATATCCCCAATTCCAAGTGCTGGCTGGTCCTCAAAGATTGGCTTCCAGTTCAATCCGTGATCAACAGTCTTCCATAGATTTCCTGAGCCAAAAGCAACATAGAATGTACCAGGCTTGCCGGGGTCACCCTGAATCGCCTCCACTCTGGCAGAATTTATCACCGGCCCCAGCTGAATCCACTCTAATCCAAAGGGGGTCAATTTCTTATGCTCAACATACGCACTCCAGGAACCCAATAAAGGAGACTGATATGAACTCTGGCCGGTTACCGTTCTTCCTAAGCAACTCAAGCAAATTACACATACAATAATGATTCTATTTAGGGAGGTCATTTACAGCAAGATTTATTTAGATTAAATATCATTAGCATGTTATTGCTTTATAAAAGTAGCGACAGCATTGTAATAATACTCTCTATTGCTTAAAATTGTGATTAATCTTCACCAAAAACATAATAGAAGTATGAAAAAATTATTGATCAGCCTGGTTCTGGCAATCGGTCTATTGAGCTCGCATGTTAGCGTGGCTCAGGATGGCGCTGTTGATAAAAAGCCAATAATTGAAATTTTCACCTCATCTACCTGTCCACCCTGCGTTAGCGGGAATCTCAGGGTTGATGGTATTCTTGCAAATAATCCCGACGCATATAGTTTAGTCAAATACCAAATGAGCTGGCCCGGTGATGGTGATCCATATTACCTAGAGAGCTCCGGTGTTAGAAGGAGTTATTATGAAGTAACCGGAGTTCCTCACATCAGAACCAACGGGTTCTCTCCTGGATATCCACAAAATTGGACACAGACTAATTTTGACGCCTTAGCAGGAAAAACGAATATTTCAATAACGGCAGAAGGTTCAGTTACAGTTGGAACTCCAGCTACAGCCGGAGCTTCAACTTCTGAAGCAATGACTGTCAACTGCCATGTTGAAATCAAGGCCCATGCCGCTTATTCTGCCGGCTTAAGAGTCTATATTATTGTCGTAGAGCGAAATACATTTGGAAATGCCGCCACCAATGGTGAAACCATTTTCCACAACGTGGTGCAAGGCTATATGGTCAGTTCTGAAGGAGTAGAACTGGGTGCTTTAGCAGCTGATGAGGTTAAAACTTTTGATTTAAGTCTTGATTTAGCCGATACTTTTACTGAAACCGGTAATGACCTTACTTTAGTTGTCTTTGTTCAAAACCATGCAACTAAGGATGTAAAACAGTCTGAGATGGTAGAGATCACACATCCATTTGTTGACTATTCTGCCAGTTTCAATGTCTTTGATGAAGACTTTAACCCAGTTGATGGTGGTAGAATTTCCATTGCTCTGGCTGGAGAAGAGAAGATAGTAAATTCAATGGCAGAAGCTTCAGGAATCCTGCCCGGAGATTATTCTTATGAAATTGTGGTTCCGGGTTTATTCCCTTATGATGGTGATTTTTCCATCACTGATGCAGATGTTCAGCAGGATGTTTTTCTTGAAATACCTCCTTTCTACTTTTATGAGGATTTTGAAAATCCCGGGTTGCCAACAGACTGGACTTATGTTATTCCCAGCGGTGTTAGTTTCTATGAGGCTCAAGGACAAGTTCTTTTCTATCAGCCAGCTGATGGGGATGATGCAGTTTATGCCATATTTCCAAAACTCAATATTGATCAGGGATGTAATATGTCGTTTAAAGCAGGAAATTCATCTGGCAGATCGTATTTGGCTGTTGGAGTAATTACTGATCCTGAGGATCCAGCTGCTTCATTTACAGAGATTGTCAACCTTGAAATCTATTATGCAGATCACATGCACGGTTTAGGAGCCAGATTTGACAATACTGCTGTTGGAGATGGATACCTCTGTTTTAAAATCACATCCGGTGCAGGAAATTGGTTCTATTTGGATAATGTAATAATCATAGAGAACATACCAGGTTATAAAGTTCAATTTGTTGTAAAAGATCAGCAAGGCGAAATACTCCCTGATGTTGAGGTTATCATGATTGATGAAGGCATCCAGACAAATACATTTGGATATGCCACCTGGAGAAATGTAGATCCGGCTGATTATGACTATGCCATCACCTACAATGGCATTGAATTCGAGACTGGAACCATCACTGTTGATGGAGATATTTTAAAGGAAATAGTTTATAATACCAGTGGAATCGAGGGATTTGAAGTGGATCCTGTTCATATCTATCCAAATCCAGCACAGGATGTAATAATAGTTAAGGGTTTCGCAGAAGGCAAAGTTCAAATTCTGGATTTAGACGGAAGAATAATTAGAGAACAATCCTTATCTGGTCAAACATCCATCCAGGTAGCTGACCTGGCAGAAGGAATTTACCTTGTTAAAATTTCAGCTGGAGAAGAAACAATAACAAAGAAACTATTTATAACCAAATAGTTATTGAGAAAATAAAAAGACCGCCCCTGAAAAGAAGGCGGTTTTTTTATGCCCTTAATCCTATTTCATAGACCTAAGTTCTATGCCTTATTTTCTATGCCCTATTGTTTAAGCTTGTGCAGGTTAATGGTGTAATTGTACCCTATCTCAAAAAGTTTATCGGCCTTCTTGTTGGTAAGTATGTCATATTTCTCCAGGCCTGAGGGCTCTATTAAAATATCACATTCCATGGCACGGTTGATTGATGCTCCATGAACTGATAAGTTAAATACTCGCCTGGCCATTTGGATGAGATTATGAACATTATCTTTTTCTGGTACCGGCATGATATTCACGGCAATAGTTTTTTTACAAAGCTTTTGTATTGGCTCAACCGGGAGATTATCAAACACACCTCCATCGACGTATTGCTTTCCTTCAATCTCCACTGGTGAAAACAGCATAGGAATACTGGCCGAAGCCGTAACAATTTCTGCCAGTGGCCCTTTTGACCGGTATTCTACCTTTCCTGAATTCAGGTTGGTCACGGTAGCGATGAAGGGAATAGGGAGATCTTCTATACGTTTATAATTAAGATCATCAAGCATTTTCTTTAATCCATCCATGACCATGAGACCATCAATTGGGAAATGTATTCTGGAAATTTTGTAAATCCCTTTATCCCGAAAACGGGCATGAACTTCATCAACAGACAAGCCAGCAGCCAGAAAAGAACCGGCAATCGCACCGGCACTAGTGCCAGCGATAATTTCAGGTTGAATGCCCAATTCAAGTAATGCTTTATAGACACCCAGATGAACAAAACCACGAGACCCACCGCCCCCTAATGCTATTCCGACCTGAAATTTCTTCATGATATCTTTCCCTGGTCAGATTCGATTGATGTAAACTCCTGGCTTCCATCTATCTTTTCCAATTCCGTTCCAACAGGCTTTCTGAGGTACGGGATGATTGTTTCATCCATATTTGCCATAGTGTTTACACCAATGAATTTGCTGTTATCCGCATCATCCAGATAATCCTGATCTTCTTGTCCGGATAAAAACCTCCATCCTGTATCTTCCTCATCAATTGGATCCTCCCGATACATAAACAAAATAGGAAGGCCATCTTCAAGAATTTGTTTGGAAACTATACTATATCCTGACATTTTTACCAGGGTACGAATTTCATCCGGATTGAGGTCTTTGAGTTTCATGGTATTGGACTTATGACTTTGTTAAAGATAGGTGTTTTTGCATTATATTTATGATATGAAACAGGATTGAACGGTGTTTTGGATCAAACCCGATCTTTCTAGCAGGCCTTGTATGCTGGGTTCCTGACCGCGGAAGCGTTTGTATAATTCCATTGGGGCTTCGCTGCCTCCTTTTTCCAGAACATTTTTCCTGAATGACTCGGCTACAGATTTATTGAATATTCCTTTTTCTTTGAACAAACTGAATGCATCTGCATCTAGTACCTCGGCCCATTTATAACCATAATATCCTGCTGCATAACCTCCTGCAAAAATATGCGAAAAGGCTGTACTCATACAGGATCCGGGAATTTCAGGAAAGAGATCAGTGGGCTCTATTGCCTTCCTCTCAAAATCAATAATATCTCCATCGAATGGTTTTGTGATACTATGCCATGCCATATCATTGAATCCAAAACTTAGCTGGCGCTCAGACATATAACCAGCCTGGAAATTTTTGGCATCGATTAACTTCTGCAATAATGATTCCGGCATTTTCTCGCCAGTTTTATAATGGATAGCAATCTGATCAAGCCATTCTTTTTCAGTGAGCCAGTTCTCCATTAATTGCGAAGGCAATTCAACGAAATCACGATAGACATTAGTCCCTGAGACAGAGGGATATGTACATTTTGAAAGCATACCGTGCAGAGCATGCCCAAATTCATGCAAAAAAGTATTCACTTCATCGAAAGTCAGTAATGATGGTTTGTCTTTTGTGGGACGGGTGAAGTTGCAAACAATGGATACATGTGGGCGGGTCTTCTTGCCATCCAGATTATCCTGACCCCGGAAATCGGTCATCCAGGCACCACCTTGTTTGCCTTTTCTGGGAAAGAAATCCATATAAAGCAGAGACAAGAAATCGCCATTATCCTCAAATACTTTATAGACATCAACCTCAGGATGGTAAACCGGAATATCCTGAGTTCGCTCAAACCGCAGTCCGTATAAAGAACCAGCAAGGTCAAAAATACCCTGACTCACTTTCTCCAATTGGAAATAGGGCTTCACTTCCTCATCGCTGATTTCATATTTAGCCTTACGCAGCTCCTCACTCCAATATGCCCAATCCCATCGTTCCACATCACCCTGATGGCCGTTCTCCTTAGCCAGTCTCTGAACTTCAGCAAATTCCTCTTCAGCAAAAGTACGTGAGGCCAAATGAAGGGATTCGATGAATGAACTCACTGTTTCAGGGGTTTCCGCCATGCGTTTCTTCAATACATAACTGGCAAAACTTTTCTCACCCATAATTTGAGCTAATTCAAAGCGAAGATTGACAATCTTCCGGATAAGTTCCTTGTTGTCATTGTCGTTGCCTTGGTTTCCACGAAAACTAAAGGCCATGAACACTTTTTTCCGCAGATCTCGCTTCTTTGAATACTTCATGAATGGGACAAAACTTGGAAAATGCAGAGTAAAAACCCATCCATCCAATTTACGATCTTTTGCCTCCTGAGCAGCTGCCTCCCTGACAAACTCAGGCAATCCCTCAAGATCCTCTTCGCTGGTGATATGCAAAGAAAAAGCATTGGTCTCGGCCAGAACATGATCACCAAAGGTGAGTGTAAGAGTGGCTAATTCTGATTTGATATCTGCAAATCGCTGCTTTTTTTTGCCTTCCAGTTCTGCACCGTTACGCAAGAAGTCGTCGTAGTAGTTGGAGAGGACGGTATCTTGCTCTGTTGAGACACACGGCAATGTGTCTTTACCTTCATATATAGCTCTAATCCTGGCAAAAAGAGCTTCATTCATAAGCATCCGGCTGGAGAAGTCTGACAATTTTGGTGAAACCTCCTGGGCAATCTTTTGCAGTTCCTCGTTGGTTTCGGCATGATTGAGATTGAAGAGAATCTCGACTGCCCGACCCAACCTTTCTCCATTCTTCTCCAGTGCTTCAATTGTATTTTCAAAACTTGCAGAGTCCGGATTGTTTGCGATTTTTTGAATTACCTTGTCTGCTTCTGCTATTAATTGATCAATGGCCGGAACAAAATGCTCAAGTTTAATTTGATCAAATGGAGCTGATTCGAATGGGGTGTTGTATGTTGCTAGTAGTGGGTTCATTTATGTTAATATTTTAAGGCTTAAGGCTTTTGGCTTATGGCTTAAGTACGAGTATAAGTTATTAGTTATAAGTGTTGAGTTAAGTGATAAGTTAAGTGATAAGTTAAGTGATAAGTTAAGTGTGCGAATTTAGGACTAAAATTTGTTTTAACTTCACGGATCAAATTTAGAGTTATGAATAAGATAATTCTTCTTTCAATAATTGTTCTCGTTTTCATATTCCATTCCTGTGGTATACAAAAAGATGTCATTAATGTTTTTTGTGACCCGCTTGGTGATCAAATGTCGCTTTCTGAAGGGCTTCAGAAAGCCAGGGCTTTTAAAGTTGAGAATCCTTCCGGTCAGGTAGAAATCGTATTGAATCCCGGAAGCTATTATCTTGACAAACCCATCATAATTGATCCTGTTTTGAACAAGTTGAATCTGACAGCTGCCGTACCTGGTTCAGTATTTATTAAAGGATCAAAAAAATTGAATGTCCAATGGGATAAAAAAGACTCTTTATACTATTGCAATTTGTCTGAATATCCTGAAATTACTGATATTCAACAACTTTACGTGAATGATTATAGACAGATCCTGGCCCGATATCCGGATTATATTGAGGATGGAGGACATTGGCAAGGACATGCGCCTGATGCTTTGTCACCTGATCGGATTGCCGGCTGGGGGAATCCCGTGGGAACAATAGTACATGCCATGCATGGATCTGAATGGGGAGATTTTCATTATCGGATAACAGGAGTAGATAAAGATGGATCTGCTATTTTAGAGGGTGGACATCAAAATAACCGTCCGAATAGAATGCACACCAAATACAGGATGGTGGAAAATGTATTGGAAGAATTGGATAGCCCCGGCGAATTCTATTTTAATCCCACACAAAAGATATTGACCTGGTATCCTGTTAAACAAGATTCTCCAGCTGAATCTATTTTAGAAATCCCGATGCTTAAAGAACTCATAATTATAAAAGGAGAAACAGAAAAACCGGTGACGGATATCAAAATTACTGGAATCCATTTTTCGCAATCAAGAAGAACTTTTACGGAAACATATGAACCTCTATTGCGAAGCGACTGGACAATATACCGTGGAGGAGCGGTGCTTCTGGATGGAGCGGAAGGCTGTGAGATTACCAATTGTGAGTTCACTGAACTTGGGGGAAATGGAGTTTTTGTATCAGGATATAACCGTAATCACAGGTTTACCGAGAATCACATTCATGAAATTGGTGCCACGGGCATTGCATTGGTCGGATTATCCTCCGCCGTCAGATCCCCATCATTTCAGTACGGACAGTTCGTCCCGATTGAGGAAATGGACACAGTACCCGGGCCAAAAACAGAGGATTACCCAGCTCTTTGTATAATAGATAACAACCTGATCTACAGGATTGGCAGGATAGAAAAGCAGGTATCCGGGGTACAACTTTCAATGTGCATTGACATCACCGTCAGTCACAACAGTATTTATGATGTGCCCAGAGCTGGAATCAACATCAGTGAAGGTACTTGGGGCGGACATACACTAGAATATAATGATGTATTCATGACTGTTCAGGAATCGGGTGATCATGGTTCCTTCAATTCATGGGGTCGTGATCGTTTCTGGCATCCTAAGCGAAAAGTACTTGACAGCTTAACCCTTGCTGATCCTGAAATGCCCTTATGGGATGCAATCCACACCACTATCATTCGGAATAATCGCTTCAGATGTGATCATGGCTGGGATATTGATCTTGACGATGGATCAACCAACTACCAGATATACAACAATCTGTGTCTTAATGGAGGAATCAAACTTCGGGAGGGATTCTACCGGATTGTCGAAAATAATATCATGATCAACAATGGTTTTCATCCCCATGTATGGTTTTCCAATTCATCCGATATCTTCAGGCATAACATTGTTATGACAAGACATAAAGATATCCGATTGGATGCCTGGGGACAGGAAGTAGATTCAAACCTCTTTCCTACGGATGAAGCCCTGACCAGGGCCAGGAAAAATGGAACCGATCAAAATAGCATGTCTGGCAATCCTGATTTCCTGGCACCAGAACAAGGAGATTTCAGGGTTTCGGAGAATTCACCAGCTCTGAAAATTGGTTTTAATAATTTCGACATGGATCAGTTCGGGGTACAGACTCCAAATCTGAAGAAAATCCGAAAGGAACCTAAAATCCCTGTATTGTTTATTACTGAGTTTCAGAAAGAAAAACAGAAAGAACAAACGTGGCTGGGAGCTCGTATTAAAAATGTAGAAACTTTAGCAGAACGCTCTGCATCAGGATTATCAGAAGAAAGTGGAGTCTTGGTTTTAAAGATCCAAAAAGATGGGCTGGCAGATGTGGCTGGTTTGAAGATAGGAGATGTAATTTTGAAATGCGAAGCCACTGAGGTTAAGACTATGGAGGACTTGAAACGGGCTCACCAGGGACATAATTGGAAAGGTCGATTACGGCTAACTGTTTTTCGAAATCAAACTGAAGTGTCACTGGTTATTCTGACTAAGTAGGTTATTTGGTGTATTGGCAAATTAGTATATTGGTGGATTGGTTAATTGGTTACTTGGTTAATATTTAGCTGCTTGAAAACTCTTAGGGTACTGGCTGTTTTAATACTTTTGTTTGTTTTTGGTTTGTTGTCATGCAGTAAACTTCCGGAAGAACAGAATATTAGCGATACACTTCACATCGAAGAAAATCGGGAT
>JAYEFL010000090.1:0-16257 GCA_034658635.1 Bacteroidota bacterium
CCGGGTTTAAAATTAATCTCTGGTTTAATGATATGCAGAAGAGACATCTCATTATCAGCAGCTGCCAGCCTGGCTTCTTCAGAATTCAATACATCGTACGGACGTGAAGCTACTTGCTTTGCATATTCTTTTGGAGGACGAACTCCACGGAAAGGTTTTATTATTGCCATTGGGTTCGGTTATTCGGTTATTCGGTTATTCGGTTATTCGGTTATTCAATCTTCGACTCTTAGACCTATTTATTAACCTGAAAAGTAGTATCTCCATTTTCTAAGAAATCTCTGATCTGGATAGCTGCGGCTTTTCCTGCATTTATATTTGCTTCGGATGTTTGGGCACCCATCTTTTTTGGTGTGAAGAAGAAGCGGCCTTCAAATTTCTCTGTGATCTCTGCTGCGCAATCCGGGGCTATGTCTGAAATATATTCAAAATCGGATCTTTCAGCCATCAATTTTAATAATTCATCTTCATTGATAAGCTCTTTGCGAGCTGTATTTACCAATACAGCATTTTTGGGCATACTATTCAGAAGCTTTTCTCCAATGGATTTTTTAGTTTGATCATTAGCCGGGATATGCAGGGATACGTACTGACATGTAGAATATAATTCTTCTACTGATTCTAATGCAATAACACCTGCATTTTCTATTGAACCTTTCGAAACAAAAGGATCAAATGCATAAACCTCCATGCCAAATCCTTTAGCCATAGTAGCAACATACTGTCCGACATTTCCGAAAGCATGGATTCCTAACTTCTTCCCCCGCAACTCTGTTCCGGCAGATCCATTATATCCATTTCTGGCCAGGTACACCATCATACCAAAAGCAAGTTCAGCAACGGCATTTGAATTTTGTCCGGGTGTATTCATAACCACTACATTGTTTGCGGTGGCAGCGGCAAGATCAACATTATCGTAGCCGGCACCAGCTCTTACAACTATCTTCAGTTGATCTGCTGCGCCGATAACTTCAGAAGTTACCTTATCACTACGGATTATCAATGCATCCATTCCTTTAACAGCATTTACGAGATCAGCTTGCTCTGCATACTTTTCATATAAATGAAATTCATATCCTGCGCTTTCAACAACAGTCTTGATTTGCTCAACTGCAGCAGGAGCAAATGGTTTTTGTGTTGCAACTAATACTTTTTTCATGGCTATACATTTTTGCTTTCAAATTCATTCATAGCATCAACCAGCACCTGTACACTGTTTTTTTCTAAGGCATTGTAGCAAGAAGCTCTGAATCCACCAACTGAACGATGACCTTTAATGCCAACACATCCTTTTGATCCGGCAAAACTCACAAAGTCAGCTTCCTTGTCTTTATATTCTTCTTTCATGACAAAGCAGATATTCATTCTTGACCTGTCTTCAACAGGAACTGTTCCTATAAACATATTGCTTGAATCAATTGCATTATAGAGCAGATCGGCTTTTTCCTGGGCTCTTTTATTCATCTCCTCTACTCCACCAGACTCCTTCACCCATTTCAGGGTTTCACGAACAACAAAAATTGGCAAAACAGGTGGAGTATTAAACATAGAACCATTGTCAATATGCGTTCTGTATTTCAACATTGATGGAATGTTCCCTCTGGTTACCCTTTCAAGCATTTCATCTTTGATAATGATAAAAGCAACACCGGCTGGTCCAAGGTTTTTTTGTGCTCCTCCATAGATCATATCATATTTGGCAATATCTACAGGACGACTCAGGATATCAGATGACATATCGGCAATCAAAGGCACAGGAGAATCTATATCCTCCATGATTTCAGTTCCTTTAATAGTATTATTGGTAGTGATATGAAAATATTCAGCATCTGCTGGAATTGTATAATTCTTAGGAATATAGAAGAAATTCTTATCCTCAGAGCTAGCTACAACATTCACTTCTCCAAATAATCTGGCTTCCTTAATGGCCTTGGTAGCCCAGGTTCCTGTGTTCAGATATGCTGCCTTGGTATTAAGAAAATTAAAAGGGATCATGCAGAACTGCAAGCTTGCTCCTCCTCCCAGAAAGAGTACTGAGTATCCGTCAGGAATATTCAGAACTTCTTTAAAAAGGGCAACGGTTTCATCAAAAATATCAACGAAATCTTTCCCTCTGTGAGACACCTCCATTATAGATTGACCGATACCATTCAAATCAAGTATTGCTTTGGCAGTGTTTTCTCTTGCAGAATCAGACAGTACGCAAGGGCCAGCGTTAAAAATGTGTTTTCTCATAATGATATATTTGTGTATTAAGCCTTGAAAAATGGTAGTTTAACTATTTCCGCTTTTATTGATTTATTTCTAATTTGAATATATATCTCTTTACCAAAACCTGCATTCTCAGTATTAATGTAACCCATTCCAATACCCACTTCCAAAGCAGGAGACATTGTTCCTGAAGTAACTTGTCCGATAACAGAGCCTTCAGCATTCTTGATTTCATAATCATGACGAGGTATTCCGCGCTCCTTCATTATAAAACCCCGTAATCTTCTGGATGGTTTTTCAGCCTTCTGGTTTTCTAACAACTCCCGGTCAATAAAATCATTACCATCAGAAAATTTAGTAATCCATCCCAATCCAGCCTCAATCGGAGAGGTGGAATCAGTAATGTCGTTTCCATATAGGCAATATCCCATCTCCAATCTCAGAGTATCTCTGGCCCCAAGTCCAATAGCTTGAATGCCGTATTCTTTTCCGGCTTCCATCACAGCCCTCCAAAGCTGCTCAGCATGTTGGTTATCAACATATATCTCGCAGCCACCAGAACCCGTATAGCCAGTAGTCGAGAATAACACATTGGAAATACCTGCAAATGGGATTTCTTTGAAAGTGTAGAACTCCATATTCTCAACCGAATCCTCAGTAAGTGTTTGCATCACCTTAAGTGCCAGAGGTCCTTGAATAGCTAATTGTGCCATATCATCTGATGCGTTAATCAGCTCCCTGCCAACTTCCAAACCCATATTTTCTGCATGTACTTTGCACCAATCCCAATCTTTCTCAATATTTGCTGCATTTACAACAAGAAGGTAAGACTCAGTACTGAATCTATAAACAAGCAGATCATCAACAATACCACCTTTACCATTTGGGAAGCAGGAATATTGAACTTTTCCATCACGCAAGGTACCTGCATCATTCGAAGTTAGAAACTGTACAAGATTAAAAGCCTTGGGACCTTTTACCCAGAACTCACCCATATGAGATACATCAAAAACGCCAAGCTTTTCTCTCACCGCCATGTGTTCATCCTTAATACCAGTGTATTGAATAGGCATTTGGTGTCCGGCAAAAGATTCAATTTTTGCGTTTAAGTCTAAATGGAAGTTATAAAAAGCAGTCTTTTTCATGTATTATTATTTGGGCTCGCGCGTCTAAAGATGTTCAACAAATGTAAAAAAAAAAGATCCATAAAAATTATGACTAATATCTCCTTATTAAGTAATTTATTGATAAATTGGACCTTCAAATTATTTTTATGGCTGGACAATTCACATATGCTGATTTAACCTACCTGGAGAGTATGTCGATGGGTAGTCAGGAAATGGTAAATGAAATGATTCAAATATTTCTGGATCAAATACCTGAGTTTACTGATGGACTAAAGGATAATCTCACAAAAGAGGATTTTATTGCACTAGGAGCCTTAGCTCATAAAGCAAAATCCTCAGTGGCAGTTATGGGAATGGATGAATTATCCGAGACACTCAAAAAACTTGAGGTGAAAGCAAAAGCCGGAGAAGATGCAGATTCCTATCCTGAGCTGATCAATACATTTATCAACCAGGTTGAAGTCACCGAAAAGGAACTGATGGCCTTTATGGCTCAGTCGTAATTCACTTATCGCAAATTATCCATAAAATACCTTGTTACAGTCTTCATCAAATGAACTCTGTCTTTGCCCCGCACATTGTGAGGATGTTCAGGATAAACCATATAGTCAACCAATACCTGATGCTTTACACAGGCCTCAATAAAACTCAGAGAGTTCTGCCAAACCACAGTTGGATCAATTGTTCCATGAATAAGCATTAATCTGCCTTTCAAATTCTCAACATAGTTAGTGAGATTGCCGGCTGCGTATCCATCAGGATTCCCCTGTGGAGTATCCATATATCTTTCTCCATACATGATTTCATAGTATTTCCAGTCTATAACCGGACCTCCGGCTACTCCCACCTGAAAAACATCCGAATATTTCAGCATCAGGCTAGTCGTCATAAAGCCACCATAACTCCAGCCATGCACTCCAATCTGGTTCTCATCAATAATTCCCAAAGACTTCATAAAGTCAACGCCAATCACCTGATCTTCAAGCTCTGCTACTCCAAGGCGTCTGTGTATCACATGCTCAAAATCTCGTCCACGGGCATCTGACCCGCGATTGTCAATTGTCATCGTAATGAACCCTTCCTGAGCCATATAATACTGCCATCCTCTTGCTCCACCCAACCACTGGTTATGAACAAGTTGAGCATGAGGACCACCATACACGTATACTATGAGAGGATATTTTTTACTGGAATCATAATTGACCGGTAAGATATAAAAAGCATTCAGGATAGTTTCCCCATCACCTGCTTTGGTGGAAAAAGGAACATATTGCCCAAGAGAGTATTCCTTTAAAGGGTTTTCAGCTTCATATATTTTCCATGATTCTATTCCTTTATTATCCTTTATCAATACCACAGACGGGGTTTCCAGATTTGAGTATTGATCAAGAAATACACTTTTGTCTTTATTGAATTTCACCATGTGGGTTCCTGATTCAACAGTCAGCTTCAGTCTATTGCCCATACGCATATCCAATTTGTAAGCATGCCTTTCAAGCGGACTCTCTTCGGTTGACATATAATACAAATCTCTGCTCTTTGGTCCCCATCCAATCAAATCAGTAATAACAAAATTACCTTTTGTTAGTTGCTTGATAAGCTCACCATCTGTTCTGTATAAATACATATGATCATAACCATCGCGCTCACTAAACCACACAAACTGATCGGGTTTATCGGGCATAAAGAACAATCCTCTGAGCGGCTCAACATAAGTATCAGAGCGCTCTTCAAAAAGAGTTTCTTCCAATAGTCCATTTTGAACCTGATACTTATTCAGTTTCATATGATCCTGTCCGCGATTCAAAACTGCCAAATAAATGTACCGGTCGTCAGGATCCCAGGTGAGGTTTGTTAAATACTGATCTGCTCCGAAACTATTGTCCTCGATATAAACTGTCTCTTCTGTTTGAGTGTCATAAATCCCGACCCACACCTGTTCTGAATCCATCCCAGCCATAGGATATCTGATCATTTCGGTGCCAGCAACCCTGGAATTAACGTGTATTAGTGGATATTCGCTAACCCTAGATTCGTCCTTTTTATAGAAGGCCAGGTAGCGACCGGAATTTGACCAGAAGAGGCCACCGGAGATACCAAATTCAGATCTTGAAACAGACTGGCCATTAACAATTCCAGGTTTCGTACTATGTGTCACCTGAATGATCCCTCCTTCATTATCAGACAGGAAAACATTATTTCCCCGAGTAAATGCAATTTGCTTATATCCGGCTGAAAAGTTCAAGTTACGTCCATTCTCAGGGAAAACTATTTTCCGACTTGCTGAAGCTTGATCAGTATCCAACAGAAAAACTGAAGAGCCTGACTGAATCCTGATCATTCCATTCTTTGCAAAATCAGGCTTGGGTAAATGCGTTAATTCCTCAAAGCCAGCTTTTGTCATTAAGTCATTCAGCTTTTCAAGATCCATGATTACTTCAGGAGATTCTACATTATGTTTATGCCACAACCACTGCCCTGATTTCATCTCAATCAGATCATTTCCACGCCAAACATAAGCAGCCTGATCAGGATACATACCCTGTCCGAGAATTGCCTGATCAATAGTAAGCTTCTTCTGTGCAACAAGGGAATATGAACCAGAAAGCAGTACAAAAACGACTAAAAAAGATATATATAGGTTTTTCATTTCTTTGGATAATTATTTTTTGATGCTTTTTTTGACCCATCATAAAGAGCGTATTTATTGAATGTGCAAGGGATTGATCCATTCAATAAATTTTTCCTGAAACTTGGCCTGAGTCCTACTGATTTCATTGCAAGTGGATTTCCGGAAAAGACCCAGGCCTGATAATTTGGATAGAAGTGCTTGAATCTGGAACCAAGATCTGAGTATAACTGCGATATCATAGGAGCTTTCAGCCGATCACCATATGGAGGATTAGTAATAACCCATCCCCCTCCTTCAGGAGGAACAAATTTTTCCATGGGTTCATTTACAAGTTCAATCTTCTTATACAAAGATGAACGATGTAAATTTTCACGTGAGATTCTAATATTCTGTGCGGAAATATCTCCTCCAATAATTTTGTGTTTAAACTTTGGAACGCCATAATCATCATCCGTAATCTCGTCAAATAGATCTGCATTGAAATCCTTCCATTTCTCAAAACCAAAACTTTCACGATACATCCCAGGAGGTAATCCATGCGCAATCAAAGCCCCCTCAATAAGAAAAGTACCCGAACCACACATAGGGTCAACAAGGTTTCCTGTTCCATTCCAACCTGCAATGAGCAATAAACCAGCAGCCAAAACCTCATTCAACGGAGCCTGATGCAAACCAATCCTGTATCCCCTTTTAAATAAAGGATCACCTGAGCTATCAAGGAACACTTGAATGGCATCTTCTGTAATATGAAGCGAAACTCTGACATCAGGATTCTCAAGATCGACACGAGGGCGGCGATTGGTTTTATCCCGGATCAGATCAACTATTGCATCTTTTGTTCTTTGAGCTATAAACTTACTATGCGTAAAGTACTGAGAATGCAGGACAACCTCAATAGCTAAAGTCATCGAGGAATCTAGTATCTCTGTCCAATCATAGCCCTTAATGCCTGCATAAAGCTCATCATCGTTCCTGGCCTTGAAATCAAAAACCGGGAACAGCACCTTAATAGCAGTTCTGAGAAAATAATTTGCTCTGTATAAATCGCGTTGATCGGCCTTTATTCTTACAGCACGATTAAGAATCTCAATATCCTTAAATCCTAACTGTCGGCATTCCTGAGCTAAGACATCCTCAAGACCCTGAAATGTTTTAATTATTAAGGGAGTCATATTCAGTATCATAATTAATTGTTTTCAATTTTCAACCACTTGTCTACTGCACTAATTGCTCTTTTCAATCTTTCAGATCCTCCTCCAGATATTCTTTCAAACGGACAATCAATATCCTCAATCTGTAGCTCATATATACGGTTCAGCTTTTCACGTATTTCAGGATTCTCTCTGACCGGATCGGATCTCCATGGCAGATCAGGACAGCAAAGCAGATAGTGTCCTACAGAAAAATCACGATAAAGTGTGTCAAACCATTCTGGTACTTTTTGATATTTTTCCTCAAACCAGACCTTCGTAATAATCAGGCCAGTGTCAAAAAACACTAGATTGTCATTCATATGTGAAATAATCTCCTGAATCTGATGTCTGGCAATCTCCTCTACGTCCTGAATATGATATTGGCCATTCAGGTTTTCTATATACCGGCGGGCATATTCTGGCACCCAGGAAACGCCAAAATGATCTGCCAACCCTTGTGCAAGCTTTGTCTTACCTGTTGATTCACTGCCAGTAATAAAAACAATCATGAACTTTGATCATTTAATAGTTTTTTCCATGTTCGGTATCCTACCAGCGCCATAGTGGTATATACAGCAAAAAGGATGGTCGTAGGATACAATCCTTTATAAATATACAAGCCTATGGAAATAATATTGAGTAAAACCCAGAATAACCAGTGTTCAATATATTTTCTGGCAAGCATCCAGGTAGCCACAACCCCACCAGCTGTTGTAATCGCATCCCAGAAGGGCACATCAGAGTCTGTGAACTCTATCAATATCCAGTTAAAAATTCCAGACAGAATGATGAAAACAACAATAAGCATAATTGTCTGAAATAAACTGATATGAGAAATATTCAAATTCCTTTTGCCACTTAACTCAGATTTTCGGCTCCACACCATCCAGCCATAAATACTGATTACGACATAATATACCTGCAGGCCCATGTCTGCGTATAATTTATTCTGAAAATATATCAGGATATAAAACAATGCTGACATAACACCAAAGGGCCACAGCAGTATTCTTTGTTTGATTGAAAAGTACAGGTATATCAGGCTGATTACTGCACCAGCAATTTCTATCCAATTTGAAAGCAACCAAGATTCTGACATACCTTGAATGAAAGCGAGACAAAAGTAAGCAAATCCGACTGATCCCTGCCTAAAATTTGCTATTTTCGTATAGTAAACTAATTCAAACATCCACCTAACCATGACAGGAGTAAACCGGATCAAAATATTGATCGTTGATGACCGGGAAGAGAACCTCTTCGCAATGGAGGCTTTACTAGAAGGTGATGGCCTTGAAATCATCAAAGCACATTCAGGAAATGAATGTCTCGGTCTTTTGTTAGAACATCAGGTAGCAGTAATCCTTCTGGATGTACAAATGCCTGGTATGAATGGTTTTGAAACAGCAGAGCTTATAAGAGGAAGCTCAAGAACACGACATTTGCCAATCATTTTTGTAACCGCAATATCCAAAGAAAGATCTCTCATTTTCCAGGGATACGAATCAGGGGCGGTAGATTATCTGTTTAAGCCTGTTGAACCTACTATTCTAAAATCAAAAGTTAAGGTCTTCATTGAACTGCATAAACAAAAACAAACTCTTGAAAGCATTACCCATAAACTTGAAAATACAATTACAGAATTAATTGAATCAAGGAAAAGGCTAGAGCTAAGTGAGGAAAAAAGCAAAGAAGCTCAAAAAATAGCTGAAGAAGCTAACAAAGCGAAGAGTGGATTTCTTGCGAATATGAGTCATGAGATCAGAACACCCCTGAACGGAATCATTGGCATGGCCGAACTGGTTCTGCTTGGCAAGCTTACGCCAGAGCAAAAAGACAGAATTGATGCCATCAAACAATCCGGAGAATCACTTCTTGAAATTCTCAACGATATTCTTGATCTATCAAAGATAGAAGCTGATAAAATATACCTTGAAAAAATCGATTTTAGTCTTTCTGATGTGATAGAGAAAGTTAGCAGAATGCTTTCAGTTAAGATTTTTGCCAAAAATCTTGAATTTATTATCAGCATTGACCCTGACTTACCTTCTTTCCTTTTGGGTGATCCCTTGAGACTACGACAAGTACTTCTAAATCTTCTTTCTAATGCCCTGAAATTCACTCACAAGGGCGAAATCACACTCTCAGCCAAGCTAATAAAGACTAAAGGACAAGATGTGCAAATACGTTTTGAAGTATTAGATACAGGCATCGGAATCTCTGAGAAAAAGCAGGATAAGCTTTTCCATAGTTTCAATCAGGCTGATTTATCCACTTCAAGACAATATGGAGGTACCGGACTAGGTCTTTCTATTTCAAAAAAACTGATTGATTTGATGAAGGGAACGATTTGGGTTGAGAGCATTGAAGAACAAGGCAGTTCTTTCATTTTTGAATTGTACTTCGAAAAATCTCATATTGAAAATGACACCTTAGAGATTTCGGCAAAGGAGATTAAAACATATAGCCCTGCATGGATTGTAAGCCAAAACAACAGCACCGCCAAGAATATCCATGAAAACTTGCACAACATGGGTCTGGTAAATATCCTTAGAAAACCTGGTGCAGTAGTACTTAATAAACTAAAAACTGAGGATCCAAAGCCTGGATGCATTATTATTGACTACCAGCTCAAAGAGATCAACTGTATTGAGCTGGGTAAAGAAATGGCCTCGTTTATCCGTGAGAACAAAAGAGTTAATACAGCAATAATCCTGCTGATTCCTGATAGCATTCAGACCTCTCGTGATGAACTCAGAAAATATGGAATTCACAGCATTTTAAGCAAACCGCTATTCATCAAAGACCTACAACTGGCATTATGCAAGGACAATCAAAAAGGATTACAAGCTAAATCTGTGTTAACTCCTGGTGTAATATCACTAAAGGAAACAAGGACATTAAAGATTTTGCTGGCTGAAGATAATCCAATTAACACTAAGCTTGTACAGGGGTTTATTGAATATAAAAACTGGAAAGTGGATTCTGCCGAAAATGGACTCGAGGCATTTATTCTTTTTAAAACTAAGCCGTTTGATCTGATTCTTATGGACATTTCCATGCCAGAGATGGATGGACTGGTTTCAACGAAAAAGATACGTCTGTGGGAAAATGAGAATGGATTAAAGCCGACGCCTATCATTGCCCTTTCAGCGCACGCAATGCAAGGAGACATAGATCAAGCTCTTGAAGCGGGCATGGATAATTATCTCACCAAGCCCTTCAAAGCACAGGATTTGTACAATATGATTAACAATTTAACTTAAACCACCTCAAGATATATGATGAACAAGCCTATTGATTTTGGAGATCTATTTGACAGGGTTTCAGATAATCGTGAATTTGCTGGCAGAATGCTAAATAGTTTTTTTGACACATGGACAAGCAGATTTGATTTATTGGAAAGTTTGCTAAATGAGGAGAAATATGATGAATTCGCTGACGGGGCTCATCAACTAAAAGGAATTCTTGGCAATCTGGCGATTCGAAAAGGCTTTGATTTACTAAAATCCATTCACGAGGAAGCCAGATTGAAGAATCCAAAAAAATTGGTCAAACTATTGGCTTCTTTGAAGAAAGAGCTCAAAAGCGCTCAAAATTTCTACGGAGAAAACATAGACCTTTTCTCTTAAATCATTATCAATACCTAATGGCATGAAAAACTGGTTTAAAAATCTGAAAATCAGAAATAAGCTGAACATGATGATTGCGATTTCCATTTTGGGTTTCATTCTATTTGGCTCTGTCGCTAATTTTATGATTCGTTCAACGAAAATGGTTAGCATAATGCTGTCTGTTCAGCGCAAATTCGTAGTTGAGTACCACCAAAGTCTAGGGAAATTTTATCAATATACAGCCAACACAGATAGTTCAGATCTTATCCAGGAAGCCGTAAATCAGCTCAGTTCAGCTAATAACATGCTTGATGTGGTCGCAAATCTTGACTCCTTCTTCTCTCAGCCAAAGAAACAACAGATTGATTCACTTGTGTACTTCTTTAATGACGTGCTGACCGGAGATAATCCTGCCATTGACGAGTCAGGTAATTATGATCCTGCTACTATAAAAAATGCAGAACTTTTTTACAGCAGGCTGAAGATCATGCACACAATGAAAGACGCAACTGTTACTAATACAAATAAAGCGGCCAGAGCCTCGCTAAATTCTGCAAAAGTAATTCTTGAGATTTTCAAAGAAATTCAATCTGATCCATCCAAGCTCGTACAGAAAGAACATTTCCTGACTTTAAGTATTGAGTCTATGGAAGGAAACGAGCTTATTTACCAGAATGCTGTAAAAACAATCATAAACGATATCATAAAAATATTCCGCATTGTAATTGTGCTAATTGTTGTCCTCATAGCCGTAATAATTATCTTCATTTCAAAAAAAATTTCCGAAATGATTTCCACTCCGGTGAAAGCAATTGGAGATAATCTCAAAGCAATGGCAATCGGAAACCTTCAAGGGGATACTGATTTTTATGCAGAAGATGAAATCGGACAACTATCAGAGTCGTACCGAAGGATGAGAACTAACCTATTTGAACAAATTGAACAAGCAAAACGGGTTGCAAAGGGAAATTTTGAGCATTCTCTTGAACTGAAATCGGATGAGGATGCACTTAGCCAGGCCCTAAACCATATGACCCACTCGTTGAAAATAGCCCACGAAAAGAATACCTATGATAAATGGTTTGAAACCAGACAGAATGAATTATCCAATAAATTAAGAGGAGATCTGGATCTAAGCAGCCTTGGAAATAAAGCTATCGCATTCATCTGCAAGAACCTAAATGCCCTGACAGGAGCATTCTTTTCTATTTCAGCTTCAGGAGATATTGCTTATTCGGGTGGATATGCAATAAAATCAGAACTAGTAAAAGATAAGACTTTTAAAACTGGAGAAGGATTAATTGGACAGGTACTTGAATCTAAAAAGTCATTAATAATTAATGACTTTCCTGACGATTATCTAAATATATGTAGCGGTTTAGGTGAAACCAAACCCCGCTTTCTACTTGTTCTTCCCTGCCTATATAATGATGTTGTTCATGGAGTAATTGAAATTGCCAGCCTTGAAAAATTCACAGACGCTCATTTAGATTTGGTAGGCAAACTTTCTGAGTCCATTGCTATTGCCATCAGTTCAGCAAGGTCAAGAACAGAGCTTGAAAAGCTACTGGCAAGTCAAAAGCAACTGAGTGAAGAACTTCTGGTTCAACAAGAAGAGCTAAAGCAAACTAATGAAGAGCTACAGGTACAACAAGAAGAGCTCAGGCAGGCAAATGAAGAATTAGAGACTCAGACAAGAGAACTTGAAGAGTCAAAAGAAGGTCTGCAAACCCAGCAAGAAGAGTTACGAGTTACAAACGAGGAACTGGCTGAAAGAAGTCTGGCTGTTGAATCTCAACGCGACAGCATCAAGAAAAAAAATCTTGAACTTGAAGAGGCACGTAATGAGATTGAATTAAAGGCAAATGATTTGGAACAAGCCAGTCGCTACAAATCAGAATTCCTGGCTAACATGAGTCATGAGCTAAGAACTCCTTTGAATAGCATTCTGGTTTTATCGCAAATTCTATCTCAGAATAAGCCTGATAATCTGAATGACAAGCAAATTAAATCAGCTCAAACTATTCATTCTTCGGGCGAAAACTTGTTGGTTTTGATCAATGAGATCCTCGATCTTTCGAAAGTTGAATCAGGCCAGATAGATCTTCACAATGAGTTTGTGAGTTTTAGTGATATTATCAATGATCTTCAGCAAACTTTTCAAGTTCTTGCTGAAGAAAAAGGATTGACTCTGGAGATGACAAACTTACTGAAAGAGATTAATGCCATCGAAACTGATTCGTTAAGAACTGGTCAAATATTAAAGAATCTGTTATCCAACGCAATAAAATTTACTGAAAAAGGGGTCGTTAGATTTACCATAAAACGTCCTGATAACCTTCCTGATTATCTGGATAGTCAAAGTTATTATGTCGCCTTCCAAGTTGAAGATACCGGCATAGGCATTGCTGATGATCAGATAAATATGGTATTTGAAGCGTTTAAACAAGCAGATGGAACAACTGCCAGAAAATTTGGGGGCACAGGACTTGGTCTTGCCATTTCGAGAAACTTTTCAAAACTGATGGGTGGAGATATTCTGCTGACTAGTCAGAAAGAAAAAGGCAGCATATTCACGCTGATTCTTCCAGAAAAGATGAGTCCCTCTAAAACTACTGAGAAAGCTATTGAATCTGCGCAGAAGACAGCTGTCTCTATGGGTGGCATCCCCGATTATACAATTGGAACAATTAATAAAAAGCCTGCAAAGCAGGAATTGACAGAAGCTCAGAGCAAGCCTGGATCAATAAGTGTACTGCCTGATCCTGAAGTTTTTCAGGATGACAGAAGACACATCACCAAAGGAGACTCATTCTTATTGATAATAGAGGATGATACTGCTTTCTCTCAGATATTGTACAATTTAGCTCATGAGAAGCATTTCAAGTGCATGATTGCTCCAAACGGAGAAGCAGGACTACATTACGCAGATTATTACGGACCATCTGCTATCATATTAGATATTGGCTTGCCAGGAATTGATGGATGGGAAGTCATGAAGCGCTTGAAAGAAAATCCAGACACAAGACATATTCCCGTTCATTTCATGTCTGGATCTGACAAAAGTATGGAAGCCATGAAACAGGGTGCCATCGGTTTCCTCAAAAAGCCGGTTAGTGTTGAGCAGGTCAATAATGCTTTAGATAGTATTGAAAGTCTCATTTCTAAACCAATTAAAAACCTCTTGATCGTTGAAGACGATGAGATAATGCGTGAAAGCATCTCGCTTCTTCTGGAAGAGGACAATATTCGCATCACAACAACCAGCAATGGAAAAGAAGCTCTGGATCTTATTAAAAATGGCAACTTTGACTGCATGATATTGGATCTGGGTTTAGATGATATGACAGGATGCGATCTGCTAAAAAAAATGGGTAAGAGAAACCAGATGCCAGTAATAATTTATACAGGCAAAGATCTCACAAGAGAGGAAGAAGCTCAACTTCAAAGCTATACTGATAGAATTATCATAAAAGGCATAAAATCTCCCGATCGTTTATTGGCTGAAACGACCCTTTTTCTTCATCAGGTAGAGTCAAATTTGCCTGCAGAGAAGCAAAAGATTCTTAGAGATATTCATACCAAAGGCGATGTTATGATAAATAAATCTATACTAATTGTGGATGATGATATGAGAAATGTGTTTGCCTTAACTAGTCTGCTTGAGGATTTAGGAGTTAAAATAATTGTAGGAAAGAATGGTAAAGATGGGATAGACAAGCTGGAAGCTAATCATGCCGATCTTATTCTGATGGATATTATGATGCCTGAAATGAATGGATATGAAGCAATGAAGCTAATCCGTAAACAACATAAATATAAAAATCTACCTATCATCGCTTTAACTGCCAAAGCGATGCCAGGCGATCGCGAAAAATGTATTGCTTCAGGAGCAAATGATTATCTTACTAAGCCACTCGATCCTGATAAGCTTATTTCTATGTTACGTGTATGGTTATATCAATAATGAAAGAAGAAAAAGAAAAAATCAATAGTACTGAGAATATCGAAATCCGGTTATTGCTCGAAGGGGTTTTCCTGAAGTATGGTTATGACTTCAGAGATTATGGAAAGGCACATGCCAGGAGAAGAATCATTCAGCGTCTTGGGCTATCTGATCTGAAAACAATTTCTGATTTGCAGTCCAAGGTTTTGCATGATAAGTCATTTTTCCAGTTACTTCTTCATGATTTATCAATTAATACTACAGAGATGTTCAGAGATCCGGATTTCTTCAAGGAAATTCGTGAGCAGGTGGTTCCGATTTTGAAAACTTATCCATACTTCAAAGCCTGGCACGCCGGATGTTCTACCGGGGAAGAGGTATACAGCATGGCAATAATTCTTTCGGAGGAAGATTTATACAACAGAGCCCAGCTTTATGCAACAGATTTTAATCATAATGCACTGCGTAAAGCCAAAGAAGCAATCTATCCTGCTGGAAACATGAAAGAGTATACCAGAAACTATATCAAAGCAGGGGGAAAATCAAGCTTTGCTGACTATTACAGTGCTCGGTATGATTCAGCAATAATAAATAAGCATCTTAAAAAGAATATAGTTTTTTCTGATCACAACCTCGTGACTGACAGTGTATTTGGTGAAATGCATATGGTGATGTGCAGAAATACTCTGATATATTTTAATAAGAGTTTGCAGGATCGGGCAATAAAGCTTTTCTATGACAGTCTTATTCCTGGCGGATTTCTTTGCCTTGGATCCAAGGAAAGCCTAACTTTTTCTGCTCATCGTGATTTATTTGAACCCTTTAATCAGAAACTGAAAATCTTTCGAAAAAAGTACTAGTTCTGTAACAAAAAGATGAAATTGAAGAGTCTGAAATATGATGCAATTGTTATTGGCACTTCGGCAGGAGGATTGGATGCTTTAGCTAAGGTTTTGCCCTCATTCAGGAAAAATTTCCCAATCCCAATATTGGTCGTTCTGCATATTAGTCCTAATTCAGATTCATATCTCATTGAATATCTAAATAATATGAGTAAGCTTTTTATTAAAGAAGCTGCAGAAAAAGAATACATAAAATCAGGAACCGTATACTTTGCTCCACCCGACTATCATTTACTCATTGAACAAGACAGAAGTTTGTCTTTGTCTAATTGTGAAAAAATAAACTATTCACGGCCATCAATAGATGTATTGTTTGAAACTGCCTCATGGTCGTTTGGAGAAAGACTTATTGGAATCGTTATGACAGGAGCTAATTGGGATGGATCTGCCGGATTAAAAACAATAAAAGAGAATGGTGGGTTTGCAATTTGCGAGAACCCCCTTACAGCTGCGGTTCCGAGAATGCCAGAATCTGCTATAGATCTGGCCAATCCGGATCTGGTACTTAGCTTAGATGATATTGGGCCTTTTCTGAACGACCTTTTCTGAGCGACCTTTTCTGAACGACCTTTTCTGAGCAATCTCACGCAACAGATCCCTCTCTATTCCCATTCGATGGTTGCAGGTGGCTTAGA
>JAYEFL010000091.1:0-4162 GCA_034658635.1 Bacteroidota bacterium
CAATGATCCCGATAAATCGGGATCATTGTAAAGTCCAAAAGCCTGATTCATCAGGAAGTATTTATTAAGTAGATCCAGCAGGCATCGGATGAAGGAATATGCTCTTACCTGGGGAGGTCTCCCTCACCACGAGATGGATTGGGAGAAGTCAGCAGATACCATAGTAGATGAATAGAAACGAGCCATCGAAAAGATGGAGGCCTCACGGTTTATCGAAGGGTTGAACATTAATCGTATTATGATCTTGCTAATCGTGTCAAAGGCAATTATGGTAGCAACCTAGCTGGAGGTAACATTACTGGAAAATGATGCACAACAGGAGTTTAAGATGATCGAAAAGGTTGTAGAAAGGACAAACCTGATGATTGCTTACAAGTCGGTTGTCGGCAATAAGGGCAGCTCTGGAGTTGATGGTCTTGAGACCAAAGACCTCAGAGACTACTTAAATGACAACTGGTCGAGTTTGAAGGATGAGATTGTGGCTAATGACTATCGCCCAAACGCTATTTTAGGGATCGAAATCCCGAAGGAGAGCGGGAAGGGGAAACGCTTGTTAGGAGTACCAACAGTATTCGACAGACTTATCAATCAGGCGATACATCAGGTGTTGAGCCCGACGTGGGAGCCAGACTTTTCGGATTCCAGTTTTGGTTTTCGTCCAAATCGTAACGCAGGACAGGCAATCAAACAAGCCCTGGTTTTCATTAATGCCGGGTATCAGGATATTGTGGATATTGATCTTAAATCATTTTTCGATAAGGTCAACCACGATTATCTGATGAGTTTGATAAAACGAAAAGTTTCGTGCCCGGTTCTGCTGCGATTGATCTGGCGCTTTCTTCGTAGTCCGATCAGTATTAACGGAGTACTACACAAACGCCGCTGCGGTGTTCCTCAAGGTTCGCCTTTAAGTCCGGTTTTATCTAACATCGTTTTAAACGAGTTGGATCAGGAACTGGAAAGACGGGGTTTGCGATTTGTGCGATATGCCGATGACTTCAGCATTTTCTTAGGTAGCAAACGTGCAGCTAACAGGGTGATGCGGGATATTTCCCGTTTTGTTCGTGATAAACTGCACCTTGAAGTCAACCAGGCCAAGAGCTCAGTCAGACGGCCGGGGAATTACGAGTATTTAGGTTTTGGCTTTGTTCCAACCTACAAGAAAGGCGATAAGGGAAAATATCAATTGATAGTTTCCAAGAAAAGCCTTAAACGGTTGAAATCCAAGATCAAATATATTACCCGTAAAACTATACCGTGTTCGTTTGATGAACGTATCCAACGATTAAACCGGCTGATGTATGGCTGGCTTAATTATTTCAAACAAGCCTCCATTTTCGGGAAACTGAATTTTATGGATGCTTGGGTGAGGGATCGTTTGCGTTACTGTGTCTGGGTTGACTGGAAGAAGCCCAATAAGAAAATGCGAAGTTTAATCCGGTTGGGTGTTGAAAGTGGTCAGGCCTATTCATGGTCTCGTACTCGAATGGGTGGTTGGCGAGTTGCTTGTAGTCCTATACTTGGGACAACTATCACTATCGCCCGCTTGAAGCATCGGGGCTACATTCCTTTTCTTGAGTATTATCTTACTATTCGTAGTTGATGGTTAGTGAACCGCCGTATACGAGACCCGTACGTACGGTGGTGGGAGAGGTGCACTGGCTCTGGTTATCCCGGAGTCAGCCGCCTACTCGATTGGCAGCTGGCATTAGTTCATTCATCCCTATGGTTTTTATAATCAATTCAGGGATGTTATCTAAACTCACATCTTCTATATTTATCTGAAAATCTGCTCGTTTGTATGAGTCCTTGAAAAAATTATAATCAGCTCGAATCTCTTTTAAATATCTCTTTTTCTTCGATTCATCCAGTCTTTCCGTTATCGGATTAGAGTCCTTGTCAAAAAAAGTTAACCTGTCTAATACGTTCTCAAATGAATCATTTAAACAAATAGAAATTAATTCTTTGTTCTTATGTCGTTTATACACTTGCAGATATGAAAATTTCAATCCCGATGGTGTTCCGGAAATTACGGAATCAATATTTTTTGAGAATAATTTATCTAAAACAATGCTGGCTTTTTCTCTGTATCCGTTAATTGTTAAACATTCATCCTGAATCCGTTCAATTGGTTTTTTATAATAATCCTGTATTTCTTCATCCAAGTCAAAGAAAGAATAACATATCTTATCTGCTAACATTTTTCCAATTGTCGTTTTGCCAATACAGCTTATACCAACTAAATATATAATCATAAAGTCATAGTGATGATTAAAAATCAAATTTACGTTTCTCAATCGGAATCGATTTTACTTTCTGAATATTCTCTAATATTTTTTTACAAGTTAATTCCAATTTATCTTTTTCGGGAGGATTACCCCAAAATAAATCGTCAATCTCCCAATCCTCCGCTTTCATTACTTCTCTAGTCAATTTTTCAGCTTTATCAAGGTATTCGGTCTCATTTTTACAATCACCCGATAAAACTCCAAATTGCAAAGTCAAATCGTGTGACAATTTCTCTGCCTCGATTAGAATTCCTTCGTAAGATTCTCTTGATAAATCATCTGTGTCCATCTGTCGTATCTGTTAGTTTTGCTTGCTGCCAACGGGAAAGTGCAAAAACCGTGGCAAGTCCAGCGGGAGATTAAGTGACCGAATAGAAATTTGTTCGGGCGGGTTAAGCAACTCGAAACCTTCCTGATTGCCATGGTTTTTCGCACGTTGTTAGAGCCAGTGCATTTCCTTTTAAAACTCTTCCAACTCATAATTGGTGTTCCGACCACCTGATTCTTCTTGGCGAAGGATTCCCTTCTCAATTAAATCTTTGATATCCCTTAAAGCAGTGTCAGTTGAGCACTTAGCTATTTTTGCCCATTTTGAGCTTTTTAGTTTACCTTCAAATCCATCAAATAGTTTGTTGAGTATTAGCCGTTGACGGCTGTTAAGTTCAGTTAAACTGTGTTTATCCCAAAAATCCGCTTTTCGTAATACTTGATGCATACTTTCGTCAGATGATTGTAACGATCTGTACAGGCAATTCATGAACCATTCTAGCCAATCTGTTATATCTCCATTGCTATACTGAACTTTCTGCAATGTCTCATAATAAGACTTTCTTTCCTTCAAAATTTGACTAGATAAACTATAAAACCTTTGCCTGCTGCCATCTGATTTCGCTAACATCAAATCAGAAATTGCCCTTGCGATTCGCCCATTTCCATCATCAAATGGATGAATGATAATAAACCAAAAGTGTGCAATTGCAGCTTTCAAAACTGGATCAACATGATTGTTTGCATTAAACCAACCTATAAACTGATCCATTTCTTTCAGAACCAGACCAGGCTTAGGAGCTTGATAGTGTATTTTCTCTTTTCCCATTGGCCCAGAGACTATGACCATTTCTCCTGTACGATATTTAGCCACATCTATTTTATACATTCCACTCCTTCCCGAAGGAAATAAAGCAGCATGCCAACCGTATAGCCTCTCGTGATCAATAGGGGTTTCGAAGTTTTGAGTTGCATCAAGTAGCATTTCGACAACTCCTTCGACATCTCTTCCGGAATAAACCATGCCTCCAATCTCGATCCCTAACCTCCTTGCGATTGATGATCTTACTTGATCGTAGTCTAAATTTTCCCCTTCGATTTCGGAGGATTTGATTACATCTAACGTAAGGGTTGCGAGCAATGCCTCTGCCTTTACTTTAAATCCCATAGCGCTCATCTGACCTAACACCTTACCTTGTAGATGTCGAACTTGACCAAGAAGCAGTTGTATTCTGCCTTCATCCCAAGTGAAATTTGGCCAAGTGGGATATTCATAGATGTATTTCATCATCTCAATTTCCTCCTTTGCGGTAAATATACAAACTTTTCACCGCATATTTGCGGCAATAAACAGCGATTTTCGCCGCATTGGCTCATCGGGTAGCTTACGCCCCCTAAGAACTGTACGTGCCAGTTTCCCGGCATACAGCTCAGGCACTTTTAAGGTTTTCCCGGCGAAGGGAAACCCGGCTGTTAATATTCGTTTCCATTTCAATAAAAGTAGTAATTTGTTTACTTTCTTTAGCTAAATCCTCTCTCCATTTACGCCGTTGAAAAAAGTACTTGTCAAATTCCGGCAAGTATGGGTTGGCTTTGCTTTTAATCTT
>JAYEFL010000092.1:0-16034 GCA_034658635.1 Bacteroidota bacterium
TTGCCAGGAAGGCAGATTTCAGGCGGTCACTATCTTCTGCTTCGCGTTTTGAAAGGTGGAGTTTCGCTTCAGTATGTTTCCGCTTGCTAATATCACGTCCTATAATCAAAATCGTACTAATTTGATTGTTTTTATCAATCTCAGGAATAATTCTGAATTCAAGATGCCGTATTTGGTTTTCATAACTTATACTCAATTCCTTGAATAATGCTTTGCCATTATCAAACAACTGCTGGATTTCGGCAACTGTGATGCCTGATATTTTCTCATGATCCAATAAAGTTTGGATTGGTTTATCCACATAAGTCAGAGGACTATTTCTAAGAAGTGGCTTTGAAGCAGGGTTAATATATTCGATATTCATATCATGGTTTATCCGAATCAGGATATCCGGTATATTATCCACTAATGATTTCCACTGCTTCTCACAATTTCTTGACTGAGCACATGCTTTCTTTTGCCTGAAAATATACCATGCAAACAGAAAACTCGTGAGAAAAAGAATCCCACAACTGATAATGAGAATAAGGTTGTTCATACCAATCTATAAATGTACGGAATCTTGATATTTGTTTGCTGCCTCAAATGCCAAATGATCTAACTATTTGATGAATGAAAGATAAAAATTTGTATTTTCACAGACCATTTCAACTAAAATAATGATCCGATTCTTAGCCATATTACTATTATGGTCCTTGCTTTCACAAACGGTTGAGGGGCAAAATGAAGCTTCTGATGTGGTTGTTCGGTTTGAGAACCTGACAGTGCAGGATCGTCTGCCATCACATCGTGTTTTGTGTTTGTGTCAGGATCAGAGGGGATTTATGTGGTTCGGCACAGAAGAAGGCCTTTGTAGATATGATGGAAATAGTTTTGTTGAGTTTTTCGCAGACATAAATGATCCATATAGCCTCAGGAACAATGCTATTCGATCTATTGTCGAAGATCAATTTGGAAACCTTTGGATAGGTACAGATGGTGGAGGTCTTCATTACTTTGATCAGGAAACATGGCGTTTTTATTCATATCCCTTACCCTATAAGAAAATTGATCATCCACGAAGCTTGCCAGGTATCATTTATGCCATATTAAGAACCTCTGATGAAAAATATTGGGTTGGTTCATATGGCCAGGGATTATATGCATTGCCGAGATACAATAAACCTTCAGATATAATAGATTATTGTAAAAAAGGAAAGTCTACAGGAGTAATACATATTCTTCCGACAAAGGAAGCTGATGGGCTAAATGATCCTAATGTGTTTTGTCTTTATGAAGACAGAAGTAAGAATATTTGGGTGGGCACTGATGATTATGGAAGTGATGCTGGAGGCGCTCTTCACGAATTGCTTGTAAAAGAAGGCACAGCAAGGGAGTACTATTTTAAGAAATACAGATCTGATTCAACTGATAATTCCACCTTAGGAAGCAACTATATAATGTCTTTATATGAAGATTCCAAAGGAAGATTCTGGGTATGCAACTGGGATGGAGGACTGAATCTTTTAGATAGAGATTCAGGGGTGGTTAAGCAATACCGTGGAAAAGATCATGGTGGAAATCTAAATTGTGATGATGTTTATAGCCTTACCGAAGATTCTTATGGTAACTTATGGATAGCAACATATGGTGGTGGAATTTCAAGAATGATCGAATCTGATACCGGTCATTTGAAATTCTCACCCTATTTGCACGAAGAGGGAAATGCAAATTCGATAATTGGGGATTATGTTAGACAGATTTTTAGAAGTCAATCAGGATTGTTGTGGGCCATAACATGGAAGTCAGGCATTAGTAGAATTCGTGTTACACATAATCCATTTTTGTATGTACCATTACCCAATCACTCATTTGGAGATACAATTACTGAAGTAATTCGAGACATGAGGTTAAGTGCGTCAGGAAAACTGGCTTTGTATACTGAGGAACAAGGATATTTTGAATCAGATATGTCTCAGAATGGAGGATTGATAGAATTTGCCAGTATTTCTGATCCACGGCTTTGGCCATCTGAACCTATTTATCAAAGCAGAATGGGAAAAGTATTTACAGGCAATGCAGCATTTGTAGACCTGGTGAAAGATGCCAGGGTATTTTATGAGGATTCACAAGATAACTTATGGTTGGGTAAGGAGTCATCTCTTTTGAGAGTAAGGACAATGAATTATGGTGAAATCAAAATCGATACTTTCTCAAGAAATAGTCAGAATCCTACTGCATTAAAGGGGTTTCATGTGACTGGAATTGTGGAAGATCAGGATGGGCGAATTTGGGTTTCGACTTATGATGCTCTCAACTATTTCGACAGGATTTCAAATAGCTTTGGACATATAACTATGAAGAATGGGCTTCCTGGTAATGCAATTTCAGGAATGCTTATTGATTCAAACAATTTTATTTGGCTGGCTACGGAAAATGGTCTTGCAAAGTTTGATCCTTCTTCCCTGGTTTCGCAGAATTATGATATTAGTGATGGTTTACCCTTTGTTGAGTTTGCTTCCAGGGTTGGGTACGGAATGGAAGATTTTCAAGCCTTTCCAGCCTTCCGGGAATTGCCTGATGGACGTTTCGTTTTTAGTTCGATCAGATATGGAATGTTAGTTTTTCATCCTGATGATGTTTATAGGGATTTAACACCACCAAAATCATGGATTACTGAATTCAGAATTCTTAATGAGATTATTGATCCTGAAAATATTTTTGAGAGATTCCATGATGGTGGCCATGAGATTTCCTTAGCCAAAAGTATTGTTTTGAGTTCACGTGATAAATCATTCTCATTTTCTATTAGCGTTCTGGATTATTTTGCTCCAGAAAATACTCGTTTTGCTTATCAGTTAAGGCCAATTGATGAGTCCTGGAATTATATGGATGCTGAGTCCAAACTGTTAACATTCTCATTATTACCGCCGGGAGAATATGTATTTGAGGTTAAGGGAGCAAATTCTGATGGAATATGGAATGATGTCCCAACTTCAATAATTCTGCATATTCCTACTCCCTGGTGGAATCGGAATTGGTTCAGGTTGGGTGTCGGAGTTTTGATTGTCTCATTTATTGTTGTGATAGTAGTTAGGGCAAGACAAAGGAGCCAACTTTTACATGCATTAAATCTCGAGAAATTGCGTCGTGAGGAACAGGATAAGTATACTCAGATGAGGATGCATTTTTATACAAATGTTACACACGAATTCAGAACTCCATTAACGCTAATACTGGGACCGATGGGGAAACTCGAGAAACTGTTTGAGAAGGATCCTGATGCCATCTCTGATTTATCGATAATGAAAAGAAACGGATTAAGGCTTTTGAACTTAGTTAATCAGTTGATGGATTTTCGTAAAATTGAAACAAAAGCCTTGATGCTGCAAGTAGAGGAAGGAAATATTAGTGCATATATAGAAGGAATTTGTGATTTATTTGGTGAAAATATCTTGTCAAGAGAGATAAAATTCAAATTTCTTTCAGAGCCACAAGATATTATTGGTTTCTTTGACAGGTCAGCTATAGATAAGATTGTCTTTAATCTTCTTTCGAATTCTTTTAAATATACCGAAAAGCGAGGAGTAATTTCAGTTAACCTAAAGACCTTTAATGACCAAGCTATTACATGGGTGAGAATATCTATACATGATTCAGGTGCTGGCATACCTGAGAATGTGCAGCGGGAAATATTTACACGTTTTTATCAGGTAGATTCTGCTTCAATTGGATCTGGAATTGGATTATCCATAGTTCAGAGTCTGACTCATATGCACAGAGGGAGGTTAGATCTTCAAAGCAAATTAGGCGAGGGAAGTACTTTTACGATCGATATTCCTATTGATAAGTCAGTATATCCTGATAATGAGATATCTGACAGAGAACTGCATTCAGTCGCAGATTTCTCAACATTCAGACCAGAAATAGTGAGGCAACAGAGTAATGGTTTAAAGAATATCCAAACAGTCAGAGATTGTAAGCCAGAAGTACTTGTTGTTGAGGATAATCAGGACATGCAGAACTTCATTGAGGGTATTCTTAAAGACGACTTCAGACTTCATAGAGCGGGTACTGCAGAAAACGCCCTGCTAAAAATTGATAAGCATGAACCTGATATTATTATTACAGATATTATGATGCCTGGAATAGGAGGTTTTGGGTTAGTGAAGTTGCTGAAAAATGACGCAAAATATTCTCATATCCCAATAATTATTATATCTGCTCTTGAAGGTAAGGCAGGTGAGATACAGGGACTAAAATTAGGAGCAGAGGATTTCATAAGAAAGCCATTTGATTCTGAAATTCTTATAGCAAAGGTTCACAATCGTCTTCAGATCCGAGGACAATTCCGGGATAGATTTACAAAAAACCGTAATAGTCTGGTTGAGCCTTCTCAGATAGGTATTTCTGATCAGGAATTTCTTAATGAGTTAATTGATAAAATAGACAATAATTACACTAATTCTGCTTTTTGTGTTAAAGAGCTGGTTGATGAAATGGGAATGAGCCATAGTGTCCTCTTTCGGAAGGTTAAGGCATTGACCGGGCAGAATCTAACAGAATTAATTGTTATGATCAGACTAGAAAAAGCGCATGAATTACTGTTGTCTGATAAGCTGCCAATTAAGGAAGTTGCATACAGAGTTGGGTTTTCTGACCCAAAATATTTCTCTACGCGCTTTAAAAAGAAGTATAAAGTGTCACCTTCTTCTATGCAGTCGTAAATTTCTACAGAAAATCTTTTCTTTCTATTGTATAAGTGATGGATAACCGATTTTGTCTCTATTTTTGTTAGCTTTGAAGGTCGGGAGGTGCCGACATAAAACGTTCTTTGACTAATCTGCAAACCAAATTGACGAAAAAATAGACCTTATAAATCATGAAAATGAAAACCTTTGTGAGGTTTCATTAAAAAATGGTTTTATGGTAAAGAGAATTGCAGTGTGTATTGCACTTTGAGTTTTCAAATTCAATACCACTGCATTCTTTTTTTTTAACTTAGTAACATTTAAACGTTATAATAATTAGTTCTAGTATCAATTTTATTTCAACCTAAATTTTAGTTTCTATGAGAAAAAAGTTACTGGTTTCGTTCATAGCAATTTTTGTTATGATGGGTAGTGTCTTTGCACAGACACGCACCCTAACTGGAACGGTTACTTCCTCAGAGGACGGATCTACACTACCAGGCGTTACTGTCTTGGTAAAGGAGACTCGTACAGCATCGATTACAGATGCAGATGGAATGTACCGTATAACTGTAGGCCCGGAAGCAAAGACTCTTGTTTTTCGCTTTCTGGGAATGTTGACCCAGGAGGTTACCATTGGTAACCAGAGCACACTTAGTGTAACCCTGGAGCCTGATGTTACCAACATTGAAGAAGTGGTGGTGACTGCTCTGGGTATTAAGCGGCAGGAAAAAGCCCTTGGATATGCCATTTCAAAGGTAGATTCAAAGGAGATTACCAAAGTGAATTCAACCAACTTCGGTTCTGCACTTTATGGTAAAGCTGCCGGTGTAAGTATCAGAACAGCCCCGGGTGGTGCTACTTCAGCAGTAGACATCAAAATCAGGGGTACAAACTCAATCAATTTCAGTAATAGTCCACTGATTATTGTTGATGGTATTCCAATTAGAAATGATGATGTCAATAACTCAGGTTATTGGGGTGATCAGAGAATTCGTGGAAATGGTTTGATTGACATTAACCCAGAGGATATTGAAAACCTCGTAGTTCTTAAAGGTGCATCAGCATCCGCATTGTATGGTTCAGAAGCAGCCAACGGTGTTGTTGTTATTACCACTAAGAGAGGTACATCTAAAAAAGGTCTGGGTATTGATGTGAATTATTCTTACATGTCAGAAAGTCCGGCATATAATCCCAATTTCCAGGAAAAATATGGTCCTGGTTACTACCAAGCTATCAACATTGGATCTTTTGGCTCTGATGATGATGGATGGCTATATGCCGAGAATCCCCGGTATTATAATGAAGACTCAGGCCAGTATGAAACATACAATGGCACATTGCCTTATCCAATTTATCGGTCTTATGCACAATACGGACCAGAATTTGATGGTCGTGATGTGATTGGTTGGGATAACAAAATTCATCCCTATGTGGCTCAGCCAAACAACTGGAGTCAAATTTTCCAAAATGGTAGTAGCAAGATTGCAAATATTGCCATAAATAAGGCTGGTGATTTTGGAAGCTTCCGTTTCTCGTACACCAGATTGGATTATACTGGTGTAACCAGAGGTTCAGATCATAATAAGAATACATTCAACCTCAATGCTCAATTGAATTTGTCTCGGAATTTCAAGTTAGATCTGGTAGCTCAGTATGTTACTCAGAACACTCTTAACCGTCCTTATAAGATTAACAGGATTACCAATAATTATGGTGGTTTCATGAGTCGTTTTGATGATACTCAGTGGTATTTGGATAATTATAGTACTTCAAAAGATTATAGATTCCGTACCGGAACTCAATCAAGTGCTACTCCAGATGAAAACCTTAATTATAACATGCGTGCGACAGCATTGCTTGATTATTTCTGGAGAACTCTTGCTAATAAGAATATTGAGTTACAAGACCGTTTGATTACAAGCGCGACTGGAACATGGACAATCATGGATGATCTGACTTTCCGTGGTCGTGTTGCAAGTGATTTTACTAGTTTGTCTTCTGAGAATATTAGTCCTAGCAGTGTTCCATTAAGTATTGGTAATAGTGGTGGTTATAGTATGTCTCAAAGCAGATACAGTACTTCTTATGGTGATGCGATTTTCACTTACAACAAGCAACTTAATACCAATCTTGGTCTTTTGGTGAATGCCGGTTTTACCGGACGCCGGGTTACTTATAAGAATGCTAATGCAGGTACCAGGGGAGGTCTTAGTACTGAAAACTGGTTTCATCAAAATGCATCTGTGAACACAGGTACCAGAAATGGTAGTTCAAGTTATACGGAATTACTGAAATATGCTTATTTTGGTACCGCCAGCGTAAGCTTCCGTGATTTTGCATTTCTTGAATTTACTGGTCGCCAGGAAAGTTCATCAACTTTACCTCCAGGCAGTAACACATTCTTCTACCCATCAGTTAACGGTAGTTTTATCTTCTCTGAGGCTTTTGGATTAGAAGGTGCACTTGACTATGGTAAATTACGTGTAGCATGGGGTATTGTGGGTAACGCACCTTCAATGTATGCTGCAAATAATGCTTATTCACAAGGATCTGTAAACGGAATTATCTATAATTCTGTTTCAAGTAGTTATGGTAACGATGGTATTCGTCCGGAAGAAAAACACGAATTTGAGGTTGGTACAGATCTTAAATTCTTTGGTAACCGTTTAGGTCTCGAGGCAAATGTTTATAGTAACCGTATTGTTGATCAGATTCTATGGTTAGATGTTCCTCCAACTATTGGTGCCGGCCGTATGCTGACCAATATTGGTGAATTAAAGAACCTTGGTTTTGAAACTGCTGTATATGGTACTGTTGTTGATAGAAAAGATTTCCAATGGAATCTGAGAGGAAACTTCTCAATTAACAAGAATACTATAGTAAGTCTTATGCCAGGAGTTGACATGTTGACTCATTCAAGCATGGACGTTGGATCTGTAATGATTGTTTCTGTGCCTGGTGGTTCTATGGGTGACATTATCAGTTATTTGCCAAAATATGATGACGGAAAATACGTTATTGATCCTGAGTCAGGGTATCATGTTATCAACTTTGAAGAATATGATGCTGACGGAAATCCTGTTGATTACGGATATGGTGATACTCGTCAGAAAGTAGGTAATGCAATGCCTAAAGTAGTTGGAGGCTTTGGCAATAATCTGGAGTACAAAAACTTCTTCCTTGACTTTGTGATTGACTACAGTGTCGGTGGCGATATTGTTTCTCTTGCCGGCCATTATATGAAAGGCGCCGGAATGTGGGAAGAAACCATGTGGGGTCGTGATGAAGAAAATGATGGTTTGGCTTATTATACTGATGCTGACGGTAATCGTCATCTTTCAGATGGTGCTGCCGGACCAGCTGGTGAGCGTATCTATCACGATGGTATAATTTTGGATGGTGTTAAGCCTGACGGAAGTACTAACGATATCATTATTACAGCAGGGGAGTATTATATGAATACCTTCCAGTGGGGAGCTATTCCTGCATGGGGTAGTGGTATGAGTCGTTACGATGATGCAGTTCATAAGAACACTTATGTTAAGTTCAGAGAACTCTCTCTTGGTTATAATCTGCCGAAAAGTATGGCTGAAAAGCTGAAGTGTGAAAACATTCGTGTTTCTCTTACTGGTAGTAACTTGTTCTATATCTACAGAACATTTAAGCAGTTTGATCCTGAGACAAATATTGGTTCTAGCTGGGTAAATCAGGCTATAGTTGGTGGATCTACCTCTGCTACAAGAAATATTGGTTTCTCAATTCGAGCTAGTTTCTAAAAAGTGAAATGATTAAATAATGAATAATATGAAAAAGAAATTATATTTAGTATTAGTCATGTTCGCTGGATTGGCTGTTATGTTTAACAGTTGTGATAAAGGCGAACTTGAAGAACTGTATCCAAATCCCGGAAAAAGCTCAACTGCTACAGTTGAGAATTTTTTCACAGGATTTCTGAAAAGTGCAAATGATGTTGTAATGCCGTATTACTGGAGGTTCTTCGTAGTAGAACAACCTACCATTGGTCGCTTTACTCAAGTTATGGGATGGTCTAACTCTCCTGATCAGTACATCGTATCTGCTGCTATCTCTGATTGGAGATGGGGTAAGTATTTTAATGGACCAATGACTCATTACAGAGTTTTGGAGTCATTGTACAATGATCTTGATGAGGAAGGTCAGGCTGAAATGAAGGTATTCATGCTTGCAGCAAAGATTTTCTTCTATGATCAAACCCAACAAATGGTTGACATTTTTGGTGATCTTCCATGGTCTGAAGCAGGAATGGTTCGTGAGATCGGTGATCTTGACGGAGCACTTCCAAAGTATGATGATGCAAAAGAGATTTACACCACAATGATTGCAGATCTGAAAAGCCTGTCTAATGAACTAGCTGGACTTGATCTGACTCCTTTTGTTGCTGGCTTGTTTGCTGATAAAGATTACCTGAATAATGGTAGTGTTGCTTTATGGCAAAAGTATGCAAACTCTTTACGTCTTAGAATGTTGATGCGTATTTCAGATGTTACTGATGTTTCAGCTGATGTCGCAGAAATTCTAAATAACCCGGGACAATATCCTGTGGTTGAGAGTAATGATGAGAACATCATGTTAATCGCTGGTGGTCCTGATCTATATGCTACTACTAGTAGTATGACTGGTGGTATCAGACAGGCCATGGAAACATGGGGCCAATATGATATTGCTCCAATGGCTCTTTGTGATCATATGGTGACAAATACTGACCCAAGATTGGAAATCACTTTTGATCCTAATATCAATGGTGAGTACCTTGGAATGGATCCATTATTAGATGGTACAGAGCAGAGTAATATGTTGTCTGATGGCTTAATTGCGCGTTATGACACTTCTTCTTTTACCAGAAATAACTATTTCCCTGGATTTATTATTGGTGCAGCTGAGGTTAGCTTTATCAAAGCTGAAGCCTATCAAAAAGGTTTAGCTTCAGGTGATGCGAAAGCAGCATACAATTCTGGTGTTGAGCAATCTATTGAGTTTTATTATGCAATTAATGCAACTGGCGATTATCGTGATCCTATTGAAATGGATCCTGCTGCTGTTGCTGCATATCTTGATGCTCCGGGCGTAGCCTGGGATGCTAATGATGCAATTGAAATGATTGCTACTCAAAAGTGGATCAATTCAGGATTAGGCGGAATGGTACAAACATGGGCTGAAATGTTAAGATTGGATTTACCAGAACTGGAATTCCGACCTGATAACGCCACAGCTAGTGGACAAACTTTACCTCCTTTCAGATGGTTATATCCAAGTTCAGAAAAAGCTTTGAATGAGTCTAACTACAATGAAGTTGTAGCCAATGATAAGTTTACTGTTAAGATTTTCTGGGACGTGAACTAAATGATACTAGAGCTGTTTTAAAAAAAAGGGTGCCATCGCGGCACCCTTTTTTTTTGATATGACGGATGCTTGAAGGTTATGGGTATATGTGCAATATGACAAAAAGCATGTTTATGTATCGCGAAGATGCCTAATTTTGTTACGCACTTATGTTCAATATAAGTATTGACTAATTATTGCAACCATTAAATTTGCTAATATGAAAAAGACAGATGTATTAATAATTGGTGGTAGTGCTGCAGGAGTGGTCACTGCTCTTACAGGAAAGAATTCCTGGCCTGACAGAAGCTTTTTGCTTGTTAAAAAGCAAGCTGATGTAATGGTTCCTTGCGGGATTCCTTACATCTTTGGTACTTTGGAGAACAGCTCACAGAATATTATGCCTGTTGATGGCATGATGGCAAAGAATGGGGTGGAAACGCTTGTTGATGAAGTTATTCATATTGATGAAGAAGAGAAGATGGTAGCTCTTGCATCAGGAGATAAAATACAATATGAAAAACTTATTATTGCTACTGGTTCGTTGCCGGTTATGCCCTCATGGTTGCGGGGTGGAGACAAGCAAAATGTTTTTCTTATACCAAAGGATAAATACTACTTAGATACTATGCAGGAGAAGCTTAAGTCTTGCAAAAAAGTAGTGGTTATTGGTGCTGGCTTTATTGGAGTAGAGTTCTCTGATGAGCTTCAGAAGAGAGGCTTTGAGGTTACTTTAGTTGAAAAGTTGCCGAATATCCTTAACCTTTCTTTCGATCCGGAACTATCAGATCGAATCAATGAAATATTAACCAGTCGTGGGGTTAAAGTTATTACAGGAAATGGAATTAGTGAGATATTAGGGGATGAAAAGGTCAACTTAGTAAAGTTGGAAAATGGTGAAGAACTTGAAGCAGATGCTGTTATCTTATCCATGGGGTATCTTCCTAATACTGAATTAGCGAAGAAATCCCGAGTTCACCTTGATCCGGATAATTTCATATCAGTAGATGAATACATGAGAACTCATACCAAAGATATTTTTGCGGTAGGCGATTGTGCCCAGAAGCGCGATTTTGTTACCAGAAGGAGAGTTCCTACAATGTTGGCTTCTACAGCATGCGCTGAAGCGAGAATTGCAGGCATGAACCTATTTAACCTTCATGTAGTAAAAACATTCAGCGGAACAATCGCAATTTATTCAACGGCTCTTGGTGAAACCGGATTTGGTGCGGCTGGTATAACAGAAACCCGGGCCAATGAAGAAGGTTTTGCTACATTAACAGGTACTTTTGAAGGAATAGATCGCCATCCGGGAACTTTGCCTGATGCACATAAACAGCTGGTAAAGCTTATTGTTGCCAAGAACTCTGGTGTCATTATTGGTGGTGAAGTTATTGGCGGATTGAGTGCAGGAGAATTGATCAATGTCATTGGCCTGGCAATTGAAAACCGAATGTCTGTCAACTCATTGATTACTTCTCAGGTAGGGACTCATCCTTGCTTAACCGCATCACCTGCCGGATATCCCTTAATAAAGGCTGCTGAGATAATTGCCAATAAAATGAGGCAAAAATTATAATAATTACAAAAAAAGGGTGCTCTAATGAAGCACCCTTTTATCAGTTCAATTTCAAAACTATTTCTTAGTAGATTCTGAATGTAACGGCATATTTGTGAGGAAGAGTTGTTTGAAGTTTTTTTGGAATTGACAGAGAGTACCCCTTCGCTGATTTTTTTATTCTAATACGACCTTTATATCCAAGTACTTCTACTTTTGGATTTTCTGGTAATTGTACAGTTTGGAGTTCAATTTCAGCAGGCAAAATTTCTCCATCTTTTAAAGTATAGATCGCATATATTGATGATTTGTCTTTTTCCTGTGTGAAATATAATGGCCCGGAATAGTATGGCTCAATCTTTCTTGTCTCATAAATAGCTTCCCCATTGATATCCATCCAGGATCCTATCTTAGCCAGACGATCAAATGCATCCTCAGGCCACGTTCCTTCAGGGCTTGGCCCAATATTGAGTAGAAGGTTTCCTCCTTTAGCCACAATATCGATTAACATATGAACTAATTCCCGACCTGACTTGAATGTAGGATTGAATGAGTAAGACCATCCGCCACCCATAATAATACATGATTCCCAAGGGTAGGGGAGCATCTCTTTGGGTACAGTGTTTTCCGGAGTTAAATAATTCTGGTTAGGACCTTCAACCGCACGATCAACAACGATCAGACCTGGTTGTTTTTCTCTGGCCTTGGCAGCCAGCTCATCCATACGAATATCCTGACTCTGAACCCTGCTGGATCTATATCCCGGTTTGCAATTGTATTCTCCAACCTCTTCGGGGGTCATTTTCTGAACCCAACCACCATCCAACCAGAGGATATCAACCTTTCCGTAGTCAGTCATTAACTCCATGATTTGATTATGAGTGAATTGAACAAAATTCTCCCATCTTTCAGGATATTTTGTCACATCATAGTTGACATTTCGATCAGGTGTGGCAAAATTTGGCCACCAATAATCATCAGAATGCCAGTCGGGCTTAGAGAAGTAGGCTCCAGCCATCATTCCCTCTGCTCTGAATGCATTAAAAATCTCCTTTGTTACGTTTGCCTTAGGGTTAGTATGAAAGGGAGTCTTTGTTCCTGTGATTTTATAATCCGTGTATTTACTATCGAACATACAAAATCCATCATGATGCTTCGTAGTAAATACTACATATTTCATTCCTGCCTCTGCAGCAGCCTTAGCCCACTTCTCAGGGTTAAACCTTGCTGGATTAAACGTGGTTTGCAGGTTTTCATATTCCCTTTTGTATTCAACGTAATTGTCAGTTGCTCTACCACACCAACCCTCATCTTCGGAGCATATCGACCACGATTCCACAATACCCCTTTGAGCATAGGGCCCCCAGTGCATTAGTAATCCAAATTTCACATCTTCCCATTTCTCGAGATTTTCCTTCACAATGGGATTACTGACAGGATAATATTTTTGTTCACTGTGTTGTGCTCGGATAATAGCACTGGTCATGATCAAGAGTAAGATTAGAATATTTTTCTTTTTCATAATTATTACTTTTGCTTTATCGTCTTTCGTTTTTCGTTATTCGTCTTTCGGAGGCAGATACACTGGCCTGCTGCCCGTACTAGAGCAAAATGTCCCTTATTCCTATTTTCTAGCCTTACTTTCTATTTTCTATTTCCTATTTCCTCTATTCTACGATTATTTCATCCACGAATAGCCATGCTGGTTGTCCTGCACCTGAGTGTTCTGCAGGGCAAACTCCTATATTTATGGCAGTTACTCTGATGAATCTGGCTTTAACATCACATTGAACAGTATAATCCTGAACTTTTCGTTCCGGATTCTGAAGTGATCCATTATCTTTTACGATTCTGATTAAAAACGGAACTGCATTTTCAGAATCCTCTTTTAGCAGGGCAATTTTTACCTGACTTGGAAAGAAAATCCATTTGCCAACATCCTGCAGACATCCTACTCTTATTTTGGAGATTGGAATCTCTTTGCCTAGATCTATTGTAACCATAAGGTCATTTCCATTAAAACCCTGCCATCTGCCATCAGAAAGGTTTACTGAACCTCTTAAACTGTTTGTTAGTGCTGACGTGCCTCCGGCTGAATACTTCCTTGAAAATTCATTTGTATATCTGACTTCAGCTCCTGTAGCTTTATGAATCCAGACTTTCTCAGCAGATATGACTGAGTAGATTTCGTTTTCAATAAATGTAGCTGCTTTAACGATTGTTGTTTCGTTTATATTGAATGGTTCAGAATAAATAGCCGAAGAATTGTCAGGATCTTTTCCATCCAAAGTATACTTTATTTCTCCAAATGCTATTGGGTTGGATAGTTCAACAAGGAATTCCTTTTTGTCAGAATCAAAAGAAGTATTAACATCAACATTGGCAAAACTCTTAGAATAACCTATATTGTTTTGTTCCAGATAATTCAAGTGCTTATTGAGCCTGCCTGCAAAATCATCAAAGTCCTTTTTATATGCAGGACTCCAGGCGACTTCAGCAAGAGCACATAATCGTGGAAAGGTCATATAATCAGCATGTTCCGGGCTTGGTACATATTCTGTCCATAAATTGGCTTGAACACCAAAAATATATTTTGCTTCTTCCTCTGTTAATTCTTCAGGTACAGGTTCAAACGAATAGACTTTCTCTAAAGGAAGAAACCCTCCAATAGCAAGAGGCTCCAGTTCTGGTTTGCCCTGATAGTAATCAAAATAGCAATGAGAATTAGGACTCATTACAACCGGATGTTTAGCTTTAGCGGCGGCAATTCCTCCCTTAACTCCTCTCCAGGACATAACAGCAGCATTTGGGGCCAGGCCACCTTCCAGGATTTCGTCCCAACCGATAAGTTGTCGTCCATTTGCATTAAGAAACTTTTCAATACGAGTAATGAAATAGCTTTGCAGTTCATGCTCATCTTTCAAGCCCTCATCGAATATGCGTTTTTGGCAATCAGCACAGACTTTCCATTCTTTTTTGTTTGCTTCATCTCCACCTATGTGGATGTAATTTGATGGAAATAACTCCATTACTTCACTAAGAATATTCTGCAGGAATTCAAAAGTCTCATCCTTACCGGCACAATAGATGTCAGTTATCGGCCATACTCCTCCCGGTAAAACAGTGAAGGGTCCGTCTGTACATGCATATTGAGGGTAAGCTGCAATAGCTGCATTTGTATGTCCTGGCATCTCAATCTCAGGTACGATAGTGATATATCTTTCCTGAGCATAAGCCACAATTTCACGGATATCCTCCTGAGTGTAGTATCCTCCGTAAGTGGCTTTTTCTCCTGGCTTTTGTTTTTCTCGTGCATTCCAGTGCAAATCCTCTCTGTCAACTCTCCAGGCACCAATATCCGTGAGTTTAGGATATTGCTTGATTTCTATTCTCCATCCCTGGTCATCCACAAGATGCATGTGAAAAGTATTGAGTTTGTGTAATGCGAGATAATCAAGAACTTTGAAAATGTATTCCTTTGGCATGAAGTGTCTGGAAACATCCAACATGTAGCCTCTCCATGCGAATCTTGGATAGTCATGAATTTCTACCAGAGGAAAATTTCCATCCTTTTCTATTAGTTGGAGAAAAGTTTGAATGCCATAGAATAATCCGGCTCCTGTTTTTGCTTCAATGAGTATTTCCTTCTTTGTGGACTTCAGTACATAGCCTTCATCTCCCAAAGAATCTGCCAGCTCTGAATTTAGCTGAAGCTTTATTGTTCCATCTGATTTCGTTGGATTCACCTGTATATCATACATATACCTAAGGTTGTTAGCCAGGTGAAGCATTAATTGGCTAATCCCATCATTAGAGAAAGAAATTGTTGATTGATTGCTCAGTATAATACTGCCATCTTTTTGAGAAATTGATACAGGCTCAGGAATGACCGTTGCATAGTCAGAATCGTGCATAGTGCATTGCTGCATAGCAAGAAGCATCACTGCTAATAGCAGCAGGCCTATATTTCTTTTCATAGGATTATGATTTCTGGTGTTTACAGCATTAGGGCTACAACTCCCGGATTTTAATATTTTTGAAACTTACGGTATTGCCATGATCCTGAAGAAGTATGTGTCCTTGCTTATGCTCCCCAAAATCGGGATATTTAGCATATTTACTCTTCTGAACAAGGGCACGGAATATTTGTGTGCCTCTGTTGTACTCAAGTACCATTTGCTTATTCAGCCAGTGCTCAACATGCTGGCCGTTTACCACTATTCTTGCATGATTCCATTGTCCGGGTCTATTAACTTTTTTCGTTTCTAATGCAGGGATCAGGTCATACAGAGATGAGATGGTTCTGTTGCCACCAACGCCATTATTTGCATCCGGATGGCTTTTATCATCCAATAGTTGGAATTCCAAACCAATTGCAGAACCAACTCCTTTGTTCTGACCTTCAGTAACAAAGTATTTAATTCCACTATTGGCTCCGGCTGACA
>JAYEFL010000093.1:0-4046 GCA_034658635.1 Bacteroidota bacterium
AATCGGGGTTACCTTTTAATTCAATATGGGATTAATAAATAGAATCATAGTGATAGTAAACCAAATGTATGAATGGATTTGTATCTGATATTCTTAAAGAATTGGTTTATGATTACGGACAATCATTTAAAAAATTACATCTAATGAAAAGTTATTTTTTTAGAACTACCACAGTCACAATTACTGCAATTGCACTTTTAGGAACTGTTAGTTGCACAAAGGACGTTAACCTCCCTGAACAATTATCAAACCAAGACATTGAAATGACTCTAAAAAGTGGCAATTCAATTGAATTTGCTACCGTTCATCTTTCACAAACGATGAAAGCGGTAGCACACTTATCCCAAAATCCAGAGTTCAGATCAACTGTTTATGGAGAAGTAAACAAACATTTTGATGGAGACTGGGATGTATTGGTTCAGAGCCTTCTTGAGGCTAACTACGGTAAAACGAGTGTTCCTGCTCTTTTGAGTAAAAACCCTATGGGTGTGACACTTGAGTCTCTTAATAATAGTTTGAATTCCTTCAAGGGCATTGAAGAAATGAACTACTACCCTCAGATCTTTATTCCAAACTATTCGGCTCTTCTAGAAGAAGGTGTGATAGGTGAGAATTCGCCAATATTTGTTATTGCAGTTCAAGACGGTCAATCTGAACTAATCGGTTACCAGTTATCTGAGAAAGGCAATTTAACTGAGTTACCTTATCTTATTAACGAAAAAATAGCCTTTAGTCAAGAGGTTTGGGTTATCTCAATAAACGAACGTGTTGATAAGGATGCTCAATATAAAAAGCCAAATCTCAAAACAACACATACCGGTGTCAAAATTGAAAACATGACAGTGAAAGACCATAAAGAACAATGGGCTTGGGGCGCATCAGAGGTTAATATTATGGCTTGGTTGAAATACCATAATGGGGAAGACCCCTGGGGAGATAATAGCCATATATCAACGTCATATTCACCTTCAGGTGGAGATTATCAAGGCACTGAAATTAGAAGCCAAGGTTTTTCTAGGACAGAAGTGTCAAACCAAACTGAAGTTACTATTAACCTTTCATTAATGTCTTCATGGGATTGTGATGATTATGTTTATGATCCTGTTGTTTATACTTATTGTATATTCGAGTATGATGCATGGCCTGTTGATCGTGAAAATGTATATGTGTTTGTGGGAAACGGTGAATATGTTCTATATCTATATAGATCAGCCCACGTAAACTATTCCGCAGATAAAATATACGGTAACCTAATAAACGATTCAATCCCTAGCTCTTATTATGTTGATGGATATGATGTTTCTGAGTCTGATATTGAATTCAATGTCGTCGTTAATTAAGTTATATCAATAAAGCAAAATTTTATTATGAAGCAGAAACTAACAATACTTCTATTTTTAGTTGCATCATGTGCAACATATGCTCAGCAACCATCCAATAGCATTCTGGTTTCAGGTTCACTCAAAGTAACTCCAATAGAACTGCATTTTGGAAACATTGGATATCACGATGGTTTTCCTCCGATATACTTCAGTGAACAAGAACAACTTACAGGTTTAGAAATGGGAATGATTCTACGACATGAGTTTAAGAAGATAGGATCATGGATGGATTTATCTTCGTCATTAAAGTATGACCATTTATACTTTGATATTCCCGTACTTCCTACTCAAGTCGGTATACATGAATCCGTTAAATCTCTACTAATACACGTAGCATTAGACTTCTCCAAAGGGTTTAAACTTAACAACATCACACCGTTTGTATCTCTTGGATTCGGATTTAACAATCTCGGCTCTGAATTTGCAACCTCCTATTTCATCGGGGGATTACCTACTGATCCACAATATCAACCTAGATCTCACAGTTTTGTCTACCACACAATGAGATTGGGGCTTGGTGTCAGAAAGGGAAACAATGAAGTTTATTTTATGGGGCATCTCACCGATAAGAATCCTCTGTACTATAGTGAAATGTTAATTCTGGAAATGGGGCTTAGACATAGAATCAAATTAAAGTCAAACTAATTTGATTTCACCTATTTGGAATTACCATTTAAACGCCAGGCCTAAAGTCTGGCGTTTTTTTATCATTTTAATATCCTCAAAACCTGATGTTACTACAACGGCTGGGCTCTTCCCTGCTGGGATGAGTGATTAATTAATCGGCGTGCCAGTTGCCAACATAAGTCCAGGGCAGGGGAGAAGGGGTGTTGCCATCATTGCCATTTGCCCAGACTGGCATCCCGGTGACGGTGGCAAAGCCTGGATGTTTGTGGATGAAATTATTATTGAATAATTTCACGACCTATGAAGACAAAGAAAATTATATTTTTATCATTGGTGTTGGGATCATGTTTCCTTTTGGTGTACTTCCTTGGAAATACTGATAAAATATTGCTTCCGGCAGAACTGCAGGATACAGATGTATCCCTGAACATTGATCAAGAAGATAACCGGCCTCCTGAGGAGGAAAAAGAGAAGGGTGATACAACCCGGTATTCACCAAGATATAAAAGTGGAGTACAGGTCAGTTTTGAGACTGCCAATCCTGATAGCAAGGGATCGTGGAAATGCATCGGACCTTTTGGAATACCTGAAGTAAGGTTCACAGCTTCAGGCACAGGAGCTGCAGATCATGTAACAATACATCCTGATAATCCATCCATCATGTACTTGTCTGTGAGAAATGGAGGACTTTTTAGAACAATTAACCATGGGAAACATTGGGAGCCTCTTAGTGATTATTTCTGCTCAGGATGCTATTGTACAGCTCTTTGCCGGTCGCAACCCGATATCTTGTACATGGGATCTGAAGACAATTCAATTTGGGTGACAGATGATGCCTGTCAATCATGGACCCTCAGAAAAAATGGGATTACTGATAAAGTTTACGATATCCAGGTTGATCCCAACAACCCTGACCGGGCCTTAGCTGCAACCCTGGGTGGTTTGATGTTGACAGTTGACAGGGGTATAAACTGGACAAAAGTTATTTCAGGAAAGATTACTGATATTCATGTGACAGATAACTGGGAGCATATTGCAGTAACCAAGAACCAAACTCCCGATCAGGTGAAGCCAGACTATTTACACTCAACAACACGAGGAGATGAATGGGAGAACGTTAGTATCACAGATAAATTCGAAGAAGTATCAAAAGTATACATAGCCTTCCATGAACCTCTGGATGGTGGAGAATTACTTATATATGCTTTTTTAATGTCAGACACAGGAGCGTCAAACATCGGACCCACTCGGTTCATTGGTTTATTCAAGTCTGTTGATGCCGGACAAACATTTTCTGAAATCACAAACCCTCGCTATGATTATCCAAACGGACCGGTATTGTTGCAAAACAACAATGGAGTTTTTGTTGAATTAAATGATGATTATGGCGGAGTAAATCCCTATACATCAGCAACCTGGGTTAGCGAGTTTTATGTTGATCCTAACAATCCTGATCACTTGTTAACTATGCGGGAGAAGTTTTGGACAAGCTTTGACGGGGGACAAACCTGGCAGATGGGTCCCAGTTACGGAAGTTCAAACTGGGCAGATAACAGATATTGCATCCACAATCACGCAAAGGATTATCTTTATTGGTGTAATGATGGTGGTCTTTGGGGAATGGCTTTTAAGAATTTATTCCCGAATTATCTTGGACGTGAAAAAGTCAATGACCACATTGGAGATCTATGTATTCAGGAGGGGTCTCAGTGTGATGTGAGCCTCATGAACAAACGGGTATTTATGACCGGCGGACAAGATCTTGGACAATTTTTCACACGCAAGGGACGGGATACCCATGTGGGTGCAGCCGATGTGTACAGAGGACGAATATGTCCGGTGAACGATTCACTCTTTCTTACAGGTGGTTTGGAAATCAAAATATCAGGATATTCAGAGGACTTCACCCTATACAACAACATCAATGCCAATCATTTTGATGGTTATCAGATTTTTGGATTCACCAGAAATTCAGATAAACTGGTTCGCTCTCCAAAAGGGCAAAATGCCTGGCTCACGTCTAAAAACAAAAATGAG
>JAYEFL010000094.1:0-4013 GCA_034658635.1 Bacteroidota bacterium
GGCAGTGGATTTGCCAATGCCTGAATTTGCTCCGGTTATCAGAATGATTTTATCTTCCATGGATGAATTCATATCAGAGAGTTAACAACTAATATCCAAATTTGTTATTGTTTTCTTCTTGTCGACTACCAGAGCTGTCTTTTTCGTAATATTGCGGCAACAAATAATTGTCAGGAATTGAATTTTTTACAAGCCGAAAATATAGCGAAATCCTACGGAGATAACTTTCTGTTTCAGGATTTGTCATTAACAATCGATAAATATCAGAAAATTGCACTGATTGCCAAAAATGGTGCAGGTAAGTCAAGTTTGTTAAGAGTTCTGGCAAGAGTGGAGGCTCCTGACACTGGTGCAGTGAATTCAAAAAGGGATTTAACAACAGGGTTTCTTCCGCAAGAGCCTGATCTTGATGCAAATCTCATAGTTCTTGATCAGGTGATGTGTAATCTGCCTGGTGTTTCTGAAGCTCTTCATCGATATGAGAGTGCTGTGAAGAATGGAAATCAGCAGGAATTGGATCAGGCAATTAGCGAAATGGATCGTCTTGAGGCCTGGGATTACGAAAGCCGGGTGAAAGAGATTTTAAGTAAACTGAAGATTACCCGCTTTGACCAGCCGGTGCATGAACTGTCGGGCGGACAAAGAAAGCGGGTGGCATTGGCCCAGGTGCTTGTTTCTCAGCCTGAGTTACTTATTCTGGATGAACCAACTAATCATCTCGACCTTGACATGATTGAATGGCTTGAGGAATATCTCAGCCAGAGTCATATGACGGTTTTTATGGTGACACACGACCGGTATTTCCTGGATCGGGTTTGCACTGAAATCCTGGAGTTGGATAATCGGAAGCTGTTTAAGTACCAGGGGAATTATCAGTTATATCTCGTTAAACGAGATGAAAGACTGGAGCTGGATCAAAAACGGGTCGACAAGGCCAACTCTCTGATGAAGAAGGAGCTGGAGTGGGTGAGAAGGATGCCTAAAGCAAGAGGAACAAAGGCCAAATACCGGATGGAGTCTTTTACAAGCCTTAAAGCTGCTGCCCGTAAGGAGTATGTGCCCGAACAGGATGAAATTCAAATTGAATCATTACGACTGGGGAAAAAGGTGCTGGAAATTGAAGGCCTTTGCAAATCTTATGATGATCTGGTTTTGTTTAAAGATTTCGAATACAAATTTCAGCGTTTTGAGCGCATCGGACTAATAGGTCCGAATGGAGTGGGGAAGTCAACATTTCTGCAGGTGATAACAGGAGTTGTGGCACCGGATAGTGGTAATGCCATTGCAGGTAGTACTGTGCGCTTTGGCTTTTATGAGCAAACAGGTATTCAATTTAATCCATCAGATAAAGTTATTGATGTGGTAAAAGAGATTGCAGAAGTGGTTCACTTAGGAGCTGGTCGCTCAATGAGTGCTTCGCAATTTCTGGAATATTTTCTTTTCCCTCCGGATATGCAATATGGATTTGTTTCAAAGCTGAGTGGTGGTGAAAAACGACGCTTATACCTTTGCACGGTATTAATGAGAAATCCAAACTTCCTCATATTGGATGAGCCTACTAATGATCTTGATATCATGACATTGAATGTTCTTGAGGATTATTTAATGAGATTTCAGGGCAGTGTCATGATTGTTTCTCATGATCGTTATTTCATGGATAAAGTAGTAGATCATTTATTCGTTTTTGAGGGTAATGGAGTGGTTAGGGATTTTCCTGGTAATTATTCCATTTACAGAGATTCCAAAAGATTGCTTAAGACGAATCAAAAAAAGCAGGAGGTCAAAGAGAAGAAAATCAGGATTAAGGATGATCTCCCAAAAACAAAACTGAGTTTCAAAGAGAAGTTTGAGTTTCAACAATTGGAAGTGAAAATTGCTGAATTAGAAAGTGAAAAAGCTATTTTAGAAGAGCAAATAAGTACCGGAACCTGTTCTTCTGAGGAACTGCAAACTAAGAGTGCCAGAATAGGTGAAATTCTGAAGGCTCTGGATGAAATGGAGATGCGATGGCTTGAATTGAGTGAATATGATCATTAAATTATGCAGTATTCTCTGGATGCTCTGTTTAATACGAAATATGTATGAAAAAGATTTATTGTTTAATTACCGTTTGTGTTCTGATTTTTTCCGGATGCAATTCAACGAAAGAAAATTCGGATGAGAACCTGATAAAGTTGGTTCTTGATTCTCACGGACCTGGTGAGGCGGTTAATCTTCGATGGAGTCCGAAAGGTGAGAAGTTGACTCTTTTCCCCCATGATGAAGGCGTAATAGCTACATTACTTCTTGGCCCTGAGGATTTATCTCCAATCGGACTATTAATGAGAAAAAGTGATGGTTCATTGTATTATGATTTGCTGGATGTGGATCTTGACCGGGATGGGGAGTTTGGTGGAGCTAAGGATACCATGCTAATCTGCACTCCTAAAGAAAGAAGAGGGAAGACCTGGTCAAGTTTTTCTGTTGAATTATCAATTCCGTTTCCCCGGATGAAGAACCAAAAATCTCAGGTTAATCCTTATCCGGTATCCTTTTGGTATGTGGAAGATCCGGGAGCTGAGAGCACTGAAAAGGTGATACGGTATTCCCGGAGAGGTTGGATGGAAGGACACGCAGAATCTGGGTTTGGGAATATTTCAATTCTGATCACAGAAAGACAAATGAACGGTGTGTTTGACCGTAATGACAGCTGGGCGTTGGCACCTGATTCATCACTAAAGGATCTGTATTCCAGCAAGCACGCAAAATCAATGGATAGCCATGCCTGGTTTGGTAAGCAGGCTTTTGGTATTGATAGTGTATTATCTTCGGGTAGAGTAATTTGGATTAAGCTTGTTGATCCGCAAATTACCCGTGAAGAGGAGGAGAAACAAAATGACTGGCTGGCACCTGATAAGGCTGCAAAGCGTTCAGGTAAAATGGTGAAATTCTTGCATGACTACAACTATGCTATGGATTTGGCGAAGCAAAAAGGACAAAAAATCTTGCTGGATTTTGAAACTACCTGGTGTGGCCCGTGTAAAACCATGGATCAGTACGTATATACAGCCGATACTGTTATTTCAGCTACCAAGAACCTGACTGCAGTTAAGATTGACGGAGATGAACACCGCGATCTTGTAAAAAAATATAATATCAGTGGATATCCTACCCTGGTTTTGCTTGATAAGGAGGGACAAGAAATAGCCAGAGGTGTAGGTTATCAATCAGTAGTAAAGGTGCTGGGACTGGTTAGCAGACAATAATTTCACAGGAAGTTTTGATTGTGAATAAGCCTTCATTGGTGCATATCCCTTTTCAAGATTCAAATCTGAGTAATGGATTTTGCCTGATTTATGTGCAATTGAACTAAGGTTGATTATTCTTGCAGCCTTGCTTTTCCTCAGAAGATCAACTATTAATTGTGTGAGGAGAAAGTGGGCCAGATGATTCACTCCAAACTGATATCCAAATTTGTTATTGTTTAGGTCTTATTTGAAATTGTCACATCACATCCTTATTCCTCCCCTTAATAGCCACTCTGCATATTGTGGAATTCTTGTGGCCAGGTAATGGGGTAGATTTAGAAGAGTATATGGTTTCCCCGAGGCGGTTGAGACTTTTTCGATAGATAGCGTATTTGACAGCAGGCGTATCGCATATGAATGGTTCGTTCTATTCATAAATTGATGTAGGGAGCGTAACCTGCCGTGCGAACCTGACTTGACCTCAATCGGAATAAGCAACTGCTCGTGTTGGTATATAAGATCAACTTCTGAGCTGCTGTTTGCTTTCTCACGAACCCAGAAATGCAATTTGCTTCCAAAATTTGTATTTTGGGCTTGCAGCTGCTGAAATACAGTGTGTTGAATAATCTTCCCCCGATAGAAATCACCTAAATCGTGTATGCCTATGAGCTGTGATTGAACACCTAAAACACTATTCAACAAACCGGTATCCAAAAATTGCAACCTGGGCTTTCTTGTAAAATCAACTTCCTGTGGTGCCTGTATGCTGATCGTTGGATAAACCAA
>JAYEFL010000095.1:0-15702 GCA_034658635.1 Bacteroidota bacterium
GCTGATTGCCCATTTAAATAAAGGAGGACCAATAAATTGATTCAGCACGATAACTGCAACAATAATAGTGGCAAATTCCGCTCCCCATACACTAAACTCCCCTGCAACCTTCGTTGCAAGTCCCAGGCCCACACCAGCCTGAGTTACATACGGCATCCACCCAATACGCCTGCAAACTGCCGGGTCTCCAGCCAGGATTGCACCTGTATAAGCACCAATAATCAAAGTAACGAGCCTTACCATAAATAAAATTATTGCTATCATCCATACCTCTGCCAGTACATCAATTGACAGCATAAGACCGGTAAGTGTAAAAAAAGCAACATAGATCAATGGCCCTGTATCATGCAATATCTTCCGAAACTCAAGTCTGTACTTACTATAGTTAGTAACCAAAAACCCGGCAATAATGCATATCAGTAAAGGTTCAACATGGATTTCAAATTGCAGGTAAGCCTGACTAAGCTCTTGCGCATAATGTGAGAGAAGAAAAATTCCATATCCAGCAGACAGAATCAAAACCGTTTTCACAATAAGTCTCAGACGAATAGCCAGGATACCCGATATAATTTTTCCGAGTACATAACCAACACCAAGCGCCAATAACAACTCAAGTAACAGAATAACAAATATGCTCATACTGAAAGTTACTCCGGATACTATTGTTACAGCTACAGAAAAGCAAATTGCGAATAAAACAATAACCAGCACATCAATAAGTACAGTAACTCCCATTGCAGTTTGGGTGAACGGACCTTTTGCTCTCATTTCACTAATAACAGCTATGGCAGAAGAAGGAGATCGGGCAACAAAAATGGTGGCAGCCAGTATAGCCACTGCAATTTTGCTTCCGGTTGTCATCATTTGCATAAATGGAATATACTCAGCTAAAAAGTAAACGATAACAGAGGCAGCTGTAAAAGTGACAACAAGTTGCCCTACAGTATTCCATACAATACTATTGATCCGGCTCCTGACATCCTTCAAGAACAACTCTGATCCTGCAGCAAAGGCAATGAATGCCAGAGATATATCATTAATAAACCCCAGGTTCTTTAATGCATCTGACTCAATCAGGCCCAAGAGGTGAGGTCCACAGACTATCCCGGTGAAAAGGAAACCTGTAATTAGAGGCAGGCGAATTTTTATAAAAAATTTGGCAAAATAGTCTGATGCAAACAATATCCAGACGAAGCCTAAAACATAAATCAATATCTGCTTGTACTCACCCATATTACTTTACAAAATAGGATTAATAATCCGTTTCCAATACTTGCTTTTTAGTCTGGGCTCAGGCATAATGATCTCTTTCCCTTCATCTGCTTGGGGAGCGTAATGCGGATTCCAAAGCATGGTTGGAGAAAAATTGATCTGTGAACCGGAAGCTTTCTTAACCCTTCCATCTGAAACTTTTTTTGTTTCGATAATTACCACACCGGCAGTATTTTCCATTCCAGCATATTTCATCACCTCAGAGATACTGGTTGATACTTTGATACTTGCCACTTCATAGGGGTTAATATCCATAATCTCAGCAACATCAGATCCTTTTGGAACACCATCAATAACAATTATTGCTCCTCCCTGGTATTTAAAAGAATCGCTACCCCTGAAAACCATTTGATTATCAACAAGACGATAAGCGCGAATACTCATAATGATGGAAAGAACAGACTTTCCTGCATCCAACTGCCTTCTGATACGCTCATTCTGACCTAATTGTTTAGGGATAAAACCCAACTTGTCTAATTCAGTCTTGTTCGCGATGAAAAATTCAGAAAAGCTTGACTTTTCAGACATATAATGCTGGTTAAAAAACTGCAGATTTGACAATTCTGAAATGTATTGATCAATTTGACTTAAGCGATATTTTTTCTGAATAATTCTTAAATGATTTGTGCCTGTAGAATCTCTCTCAATAATTCCCTCTGGTTCCCGAATACATGTGAGCATATAGGCATCTATTAATTCTGCATCAACTTCTCTCTGATCATTTACAAACAGATCTGCATAATGACTCATGGCCAACTCTGTGCCAAGTATGGCTATCTGTTTCATGCTGGGGCCAGGGCTCCATTCAGGTGAGATATAGGAGTCAGTAATACTAATACTCCCCTCAATATTCTGTGCCTGCCATTCTTCAGCTGATATATATATACAACGCTGAGCCAAAATCTCACCAGATCCGGTCTTGACATTTATTCTAACTATTCCTTTTGAAAGGTCAGCTATCGGAACTACAAAGCTCTTTTTGGTAGTAAGCAACAGGCGCTCGTTCAGTAACTCTTCGCTTCCCTGAAAAGCCTCAACTCTCAATGGCATATAAGTATCCTCTATTGGATTGATAGCTTCAAGATGGATTCCATCGTTTTCTAATGAGATAAGCCTGAGTACCACCCCACTGGATTGTGTCTTTGGCAAATCTATTGTGCTTTGAACCCAAACAGGATTAGTAATCCGAAGTTTCAATGGAATCCTTGCATCCGGCAGAACAGAAAAACAACCTAAGCCCGGAACCATTGTATTAATATGGCCCCGCACCTCACCATACTGATCTACAAGATCACCCTGGATATCAATAATATTACCCTGAATATCAAAAGCTGTAAATCCAATTTTTGATTCATATCCATCAATCAACAATCCTCCTTCAGGAAAGAAATTCACTAACAGGGGTTTGGAAAGTGATGGAATAATTACACCATTCCGAAAAGTATTGCCAGTTCGCTCAAGGGATACTTCAAAACTCACCAGGCCATTCTCGTTATAATCCGGATACTTTACAAGAATTTCATCCTGACCCGTCTTATCCACCTTGCCCTTTCCCTCAGAAACCTGAGTTCCATTAACGTTCAGACTATACTGAAATCCAAGGCGTTTGATAATTTCTCCATTTGGCGATCGCATCTTAACACGAAAAGCTACCTCCTCACCAACACGATAAGGCTTTTTGTCAAATTCAATATCGATTAATACCGATGGGATAATAGTTTCATGAATCAAGATGCTTTTGGCAAATACCATGTCAATCTTTGTTCCATCACAGTATGCCAGCAAGAGATATTTCCCCTCCTCCAAACTTCCGGGCAAAACAATCTGATCTATAACTGCACAGTCTGAAATTTCCATTTTGCCCTCAAAATGTGACACTCCATTCTTATCAATCAGATAAATATTCAACGAGTCACTTCTACTCTGCTGACCTTTAGAAGATGATATTACATAAGCTTTGAATTGCAAGGTTTCACCTGCCTGGTAAATATCTCTGTCAGTATGAATAAAGACCTCATCCTGAGACATTCCAGCAATAAAATGCGATAACAATACGACAAGTAGCAAAGCAATATTCTGCATGAGATATTTGGATCTGATATACTGCGAAAGGTACAAAAAAAGCCCCGACAATCGTCGGGGCTCATTAGTTCATTAGCTCTAAAACCGATTAATCATCTGAGGGTTTTGGATGAGCCATTTCCTTTAAATATTCTTTATAATCAAAACCTTTGAAATCAGGGCTTTCTTCATTATGACAAGTACGACAGAGTTTCTCATCAGGAATAATCAAACCCTTAGCAATACTCTTCTCTTGGTTTCTCATCACAGCAGGTGATTTATAAGCACTTCCTGGTCCATGACAAGTTTCGCAACCAACTCCTTCTTTTTGAGTCAAAGTATAATGAAGATCCTTGTCAGTGTGACCCATAGTAGTATGACACTTCAAACACTTTGGATCCTTAGCATCATCACCTTTTAGAGATTCGAATGCTTTGGCATGAGGACCTGCAGACCAGACCTTGTATTGTGCTCCCTTGGCAGGTGAGTTGTGGCATGACTTACACTTGGCTGACCCAATATATTCAAAATCAGCAGGTGATGACCCATTTCCTAGAAACAGACCAAGAGCCAGAAACAGTGGTAAAACCTTGATAAACATAATCTTCAAATTTAATATGTAAATACTATTATTCTTAATCAATTACCCTGCCAAAGTATCAAAAAAAACTTTATACCTAAAAGCATAACCATAATGATTCTAGTGATATACCTCACCCGGAATCATGATCTAAATCAACAAGAGGGGCAGACCCGTGTGTCTGCCCCTACGTTATTTTCGTGACCAAAATTTTTGCTACGTAAAAATCTTTATCGACCTCTACGTTTTCGATGTTTTTGTTTCCATTTAACATCTGCCATCTTTGGCTGGGTTCTAACCATTGTAATTGCCCATCAATATAGACCTTCAGCTTCATGTTGAAACCTCTGACACAATTGGCCCAGCGATACCGCATATTGCCATTTACCAGAGCATATTCGAAAATGGGAATCCTTGTATCCCGGAGGTATTGATCAAAGAACAACTTCAGATCTATCCCGGCATGTTCACTGATGTATCCTTCAATCTGTGCTGTTTTAACTGTCTGGTGATAAAACTCTTGATTCAGTCCTCTTAAAATCTGTCTCCATTTTTCATCATCATCTATTAGCTGCCTCAGGGTATGGAGCATATTAGCTCCTTTAGAATACATATCACCTGATCCTTCATAATTCACATTATAAATACCGATAATCGGACGATTGTTGGAAATATTCAGGCGGGTTCCCCTGCAATAGGCAGCACTTGCCTCCTTTCCCCAGAAGTAATCCACATATAGATTTTCTGAATAAGCAATAAAGCTCTCATGGATCCACATATCTGCAACATCCCAGTTGGTAATACTATTTGCAAACCACTCATGGCCAGACTCATGAATCAGGATAAAATCAAATTTCATCCCATATCCTGTACTACTAACATCCCTGCCACCATAACCATTTCTATACCCATTTCCATAAGTTACAGAACTCTGGTGCTCCATTCCAGGATAAGACACCTCGACCAATTTATAGCTATCTTCATAAAAAGGATATGGTCCGAACCAGTATTCAAATGCCTCCAGCATCAAGTGAGCCTGTTTAAAATGCTCTCTTGCCTTCTGCTCGTTATAGCTTAAAACCCAATAATCACAATCGAGGTCTCCATTTTCTCCGTTATAAACATCATGGAAATGAATATAATCCCCCACATTAATATTCACTCCATAATTATTGATCGGGTTTGAAACAAACCAGTGAGAAGTATTTGTTCCGTCCGGGTTATGTTCAAGCTTCCTAAGTCTTCCATTTGACACATTCATTAAAGGTTCAGGAACAGTTATACTTATCAGCATGCTGTCAGGTTCATCGTAAGGATGATCCTTGCATGGCCACCAGAGGCTGGAGCCATCACCCTGATTTGCCGTAACGATAAACGGATTATCGCTATTATCAAGCCCCCAGCTAACTCCCCCTTGCCAGGGAGGTCTTTTGCTGATCTGAGGTTTACCCCCGTATTCAACTAAAAGAAAACCGACATCTCCTGTCTTCTGAGGCGCATTTAATGTGATAAACCAGGCATTCCCGTCCTTTCTGAAATCGAGGGCAACTCCATCCTGCAGAACTCTTTCAATCTCCATGGGAGGCTGCAAGTCTATTTGCATAAGCTGATTTGATTCAATCACCCGGTATCCGATCAGATTACTGCCAACAAAAGTACTGTCTGCAGGATCAACCCTGACAGTCAGGTGATAATAAGTAAGGTCCCACCATGCCCGCTCTGGTGTTATACTTCCCCTGAGGGTATCCTGCCTGGTAAAAACCGGGTTCTGTGCAAATACTCCTGTCGAAAGGCTCAGAATCAACAGAAGAACGGAGATTTTCTTGTTCATAGCGATAAAGGTAAATTATTTATGAAAGGAGATGAAGACTGATTAGTACCTTTACAACATAAAATTTTACAAAATGGCTTCAATCGGTACTATAAATACCCTCAGAGTAATGCGCATCCTGGATTTTGGAGCCTACCTCGACGGAGATAACCTGGGAGATATCTTGCTACCCATCAAAGACGTTCCTGAAAATTGCAAGCCAGAGGATTTGTTAGATGTATTCATTTATATGGATTCCGAGGATCGTATAATTGCTACTACTCAACAACCCAAAGCGATGGTTGGTGACATTGCAATGCTTGAAGTTATTGCCACAAGCAAAGTTGGGGCATTTTTGAATTGGGGCCTTCTAAAAGATCTCCTGGTTCCATTTAGTGAGCAGGGACAAGCAATGGAGGTTGGAAAATCCTACCTGGTTTATGTATATCTGGATGAGAAAACTAATCGCTTAGCCGCATCAGCAAAATTGGATAACTTCCTTGATCTTACACCAAAACAATACGCTGAAGAACAGGAAGTTGGCCTCATCATCACCTTCCAGAGTGAATTGGGTTACAAGGCAGCAGTCAATGGGTTGCACTCCGGAATACTATATGCCAATGAAATTTATCAGGCTTTGAAACCCGGACAGAAGATCGTCGGATATATTAAAAAGATTCGGTCTGATGGGAAATTAGACCTGATACTTCAGAAACCTGGATTTGAGAAAATTGACCAATTCTCAGATCAATTGCTTAAGGAATTGGAGAAAACAGATGGTTTTCTGGCTTATAATGACAAAAGCGATCCCGAGGAGATCCGAATCCGATTTGCTGTCAGTAAAAAGGTCTTCAAAAAAGCAGTTGGGAGTTTATATAAGAAGAAAAAAATTCTTCTGGAGGATGGCGGAATCAGGTTGATTCAGTAAAATAATTAGCCGCTAGAATCCCTTGCCCAAACTACAGTGACATAGTTTACTTAGCCAGGCGGTCAAGGTGAAAACGATACCCGAGATTGGTTCCAATGCGGTTAAATCCCCATCCGGTTATTTCGTGAGGAATAGTTGGGTCAGACATCATTTCTACATCTCCGTGAGAACCCCATCCAAAGCCCAACTCAACAAATAAGCCACCAATAGCAAGACCTGTAAAAATCTCAGGACCACTTCCGGCGAGTGTGCTGTTAATAATTTTGTATTTAAGCCCGACATATGGATCCATGCCCTGATAATCAAAAGATTTTCTGATTGGGTTCAGTCCAATCAAAAACTCTCCTGACCAACTGTCCTCCAAAACCATACTTCCATCATATTGAGTTACACCATTAACACCACCATTCACCCTCAGTCCAAGCCAAACCGTATGATTAATCCATGAGGAATTGACCATATTCGGGAAATACTCAAATCCTAAATCAAAATGTACCAAAGCATCTGACCAAGCTCCATAAATACTCATCCCTGTAGTCACCCTGAACGGACTATAATGCATAAGCCTGCCCTTGTAAATAATATTATTCTGAATATCACGTCCTGGCATAACCCCAACCATCTCAGCCAGACTGGCATCAAACTCAACTGATTTGATTTTAATCAATCCCACCTTATCAATACCTGTGATTTTTTTCTTGCCTGTAATTGCAGAAACCGTTTCTCTTGGAAGAGTAATCAGGTATGAATGCCTGTTAACTACACCCTCATCTGAACCTCCACCAACAACAGCTATCATGTTGCCATCAGAGCCCTGACGAATATCCATGATGGAAAGATTCTCTCCTTTATCTTTTTTTTTTGTCTTTTTTAGCTCTATAACTGTTCCCTGGAAATTCTTTGTCTTTATTTTACCTTCAAAATAATCAGCCAGGTACTGTGCCGAATTAGCAAGAGCCTTCTCAGATGCTTTTCCTGTGAGAGTATTTTTGAAGTCCGTTGCTCCGCCATTTAATGTAACACCACCAAGTACTCCGCTCTCAAGGTTAATCTGACTTTTGCCTTCTGCTTTAGCCATTTCACTGCATATAAACACAACTTCACCCGTACTTACATCGATAACCTTGATGGTAAACTTGACCAAAGCCTCGAGCTCCTGAATCTTAAGATCTGACACCAAATTCTTTGTTACCATGGCTGCCTGACCACCCGTAGCTGCAGTAACAATACCTTTAAGCGGAATGCCAGTTGATTTAACCACGACATCAGGAGGGAAAGCAGATCCCACAATTAAGTAATCTACTCCGGTGGTTTTTGATTCTACCTCACCCTGCTTCAAACCCAGTTCAAACTGCTGCAAATCAAATGTTTCACGATCTAAGATACGAAACCGATCCAATCTGAATAACTCTTCTGTCAGTAAATCTCCCATATACGAACCAAGCATTCCTCTGGGTCCGCCAACTATATTCATTGGAGGTATCACAATAAACTTACGAATCATAGCCTCTTCGATATCGGATTCCCCAATTAAATAAGCCTTCATACCTACCGCCAGCTTTCTAAAAGACTCCTCAGGATAGGCCTTGCCTAATGAATAACTGTCTGCTACTTCTGTAATCGTAATATTTGAAATGATTTCATCTTTTTTCTGGATTTTTTCTCCTGTTATCGGATGGATAATCAATGCACCAGGCTTTACAACTTTTAGCAGGTCACCCTTACTCACCTGTCCGTCCTTTAAATCCAAAGTTACTGCCCCTCCGTCAAGGGAGATAATATACCCCTGAACCAGATCAACCTGGGAAATCCCAGTCAAACTTTGCGAAAGAAAAAGGAATGCAGCAATATAAAAAGCCGAAATTCTACTAATAATCATAAGCTTAAGGTTTTATTACTAAGCATGCTAAAATTGCATATTATTTTTGACAAAAAAGACAGAAAGTGGCTAAGCTATCTCCAACATACGGCGAATGGGAATCTCAGCCTTTAACCGAAGATCATCATCAAGGCTAAGCTCAGGCTCCATAAAGGTCAAACAATTATAAAGCTTCTCCAAAGTGTGTAGTTTCATAAATTCACAATCATTACAAGCACAGGTAGAATCATTTGGAGGTGCGGGCATAAGCTTTTTATGTGGGACCTTCTTCCTCATCTGATGAAGAATTCCCGATTCAGTAGCAACTACAAATATTTCGGCAGAATCATTCTGAACAAACTTAAGTAGAGCAGATGTTGAACCAATGAAATCACTTACAATTTGAACAGGCTGCTGACACTCAGGATGACAAATGATTTTTGCTTCCGGAAAGTCCTTCTTCAGCTCCAGTATTCGTTCCAGTGAGAACTCCTCATGAACATGACAGGCTCCATCCCATAACAGCATATTTCGTCCTGTCAACCCATTGATATAATTACCCAGATTGCGATCAGGTGCAAAAATAATTTTTTGATCTTTTGGCAAACTCTCAACAACTGCAACAGCATTGGTAGACGTGCAACAAATATCGGATAATGCTTTAATGGTTGCTGTAGTATTTACATATGTAATAACGATATGATCAGGATGGGCTTCCCTGAAAGCTTCAAAATCAGCTGGTGGACAGGAATCAGCCAAAGAGCAACCAGCATTAAGATCAGGTAACAATACCGTTTTATCCGGAGATAATATTTTCGCAGTTTCTGCCATAAAATGAACTCCTGCAAATACGATTACGTCAGCTTTGGTCTCAGCAGCTTTCCTTGACAAATCCAGGCTGTCACCTACAAAATCAGCAATATCCTGAACGTCTCCCTCTTGGTAAAAATGGGCAAGAATAACTGCATTTTTTTCACTGCACATTTTCCGAATCTCAGACTTCAAATCTATCCCCTCAGGGATTACTGTATCATTATATCCTTTTTCGAAATTCATCATCAATATATTTTCGAACAAAGATAAACATTCAAAAAAACAAAAAACTGTTTAAAATAATTCTAAATAAGTAAAAATCATCGTTACTTTGCTGTTCAAATTTGGAGGAGTAGAAAACTTATGACTCTCGATCAGTTAAACATAGGTGATGAAGGTATCATTACCAAAATAAGAGGCAGAGGTTCATTTAGAAAGCGGGTGATGGAAATGGGTTTCATCAAGGGAAAGCCTGTGAAAATGATCAAGTCAGCCCCTCTAAGAGATCCAATTGAATATCAAATACTTAACTACAATGTTTCTCTACGATTGGCGGAGGCTGCCCTAATTGAAGTTCTTCCGGTTAATCAACTAGCTCCTGAGATTAAACAAAAAAGATTTGAAGATCAGCTCCAGATAACAGAATCAATTCGAAAAATAGTATTAGAAAAGGGCCGTGAAATTGAAGTTGCGTTGGTTGGCAACCCAAATTCTGGTAAAACATCCATTTTTAATATTGCAAGCCATTCACGTGAGCACGTTGGCAATTATGCAGGAGTAACCGTAGATTCAAAAAAAGCCATCTTCAGGCAACACAATTACAAATTTTCTCTTACCGATCTGCCAGGAACTTATTCTCTTACAGCCTTTAGCCCTGAAGAACTCTATGTTCGCCAGTACCTGATGAAAGAAAATCCCGATGTGGTACTGAATGTGGTGGATGCATCAAACCTGGAAAGAAACCTGTATCTCACTACTCAGTTAATCGACATGGACATGAAGGTAGTTATTGCCTTGAACATGTATGATGATCTGTCAAAAAAAGGAGATCATTTTGATTTTGAGCACCTTGGCAAGATGCTGGGCATCCCGTTTGTGCCAACAATTGGAAGAGACGGAGATGGTATAGAGGATCTTTTTGATACTGTTATTGCCCAATGTGAGGGTAAGGAACCTATAACCCGACATATTCATATCCAATACGGAAAAGAAATTGAGCGTTCAATTTTACGCTTGCAGGATAGGATTCTGACAACAAAATTCAGTCATTCCCTGAGTAGCCGCTTCTTTGCAATAAAACTGATTGAAAAAGACGAGGATGCAAGAAATTACATCAACAGTTTCGACCCTAAAGGGGACATCCTGGAATTGGTTGATAAGGAAATTATCCGGATTGAGAATCTGCTTGGTGACAATACTGAAACACTCATAACTGATGCACGCTTTGGATTTATTTCTGGTGCCTTAAAGGAAACCTACAAACAGGTTGAAAAACCTGTGGAAGAGACTAATCAAACTCATAAGATTGATCGGATTCTGACCAATAAGTGGCTGGGGTTTCCAATATTTCTATTCTTCCTGTGGATAATGTTCCAGACAACCTTCAGTCTTGGACAGTATCCTGTCGCATTAATAGAAGCCGGTGTCAGTTGGCTGGCTGAATCCTTAAATACTCTGATTCCTGATGGAATATTCCAGGACTTGTTAGTTGATGGAATCATTGGTGGGGTTGGAGGAGTTATTGTCTTTATGCCAAATATCCTGATCCTCTTCCTTTTCATCTCCTTTATGGAAGACACAGGATACATGGCCAGAGTAGCCTTCATTATGGACAAGCTCATGCACCTGATAGGTCTGCATGGAAAATCCTTTATTCCAATGATAATGGGGTTTGGCTGTAGTGTCCCGGCTATTATGGCTACCAGAACTCTTGAAAATCGTCGCGACCGTCTGCTTACGATGCTCATCATTCCACTAATGTCATGCAGTGCCAAACTTCCGGTATATATATTGATTGCAGGAGCTGTTTTCCCAGCCCAGGCTGGTAATGTCATCTTCGGACTGTATATGTTTGGGATTCTCCTTTCAGTTTTGGTAGCCCTTGCTCTGAAAAACACTCTTTTCAGAAAACAGGATTCACCTTTTGTTATGGAACTTCCTCCATACAGGGTTCCAACAGGACGTGCAGTTTTCAAACATATGTGGTTTAAAGGTCAGTTATATCTCAGGAAGATGGGTGGAATAATCCTGATTGCGTCAATTCTGATTTGGGCTTTGGGTTATTTCCCAAGAACTGATGGAACAAAAAGTGAGCAGTTAGAAAATTCCTTCATTGGAATCATTGGTCAGGCCGTTGAACCTGTCATAAAACCTCTCGGATTCGATTGGAAAATGGGAATAGCTCTGATTACCGGGACAGTGGCCAAGGAAATAGTAGTGAGCACATTAGGTGTACTATACCAGGATAATGAGGAAACAGACGTTCTGGCAGAAAAAATACAAACTGTTACTTATAGTGATGGTCCGAGAATAGGACAAAAGATATATTCCTCCCCGGCGGCACTCGCTTTCCTGCTCTTTGTGCTTATCTATATCCCATGCGTGGCAGCTTTGGCTGCAATTAAGAAAGAATCAGGCAGTTGGAAATGGGCAATAATTATGGGCTTATACACTACCTCGCTCGCCTGGATAGTTTCATTCACCGTTTTTCAAATCGGATCCTTGTTTGCATAAAAAAACAAGCACTTTTTTTCCATTTCCTGCATTCTGATGCATCTATATAATAAACATCAAATGCATTATGGATTACTTGAAACAAGTATTCACCTCAAGAGAAGAGGTATTCTCATTTCCTTTTGAAGAAGAAACCTTGCTGATACCGGCGCCAGGCAACATGGCCGATTTTAATCAGCTGATAGCTGTTAATGATGCCGGATTTATCTTCTGGAAGCTTTTAATAGAAGGGAAGTCAGCTGACGAAATCTGCCGCTATTGGTCTGAAAAGTTCAATATTGACCTGATAGAACTTCAGGATGTTGCCATGGAGTTACTCTACATCTTATTACCAATTCTGAAGGAAAAAGCAGATGAGCAAAAATAATAACGAAATCAACCTGTGTATTGCAGATGTAATTTTCGCAATTACAGCTGAAGAAGGAATAAACCTAAGGCTTGCTCAACGACATATTGCTTTTCAACTGAACAAACAAGACAATATTTTATCAGGAGAAAAGGTAAGAATCAGGTTTTGTCACAATCTGCCCGATCCGGATACCAGTCCTGTGAATATTTGGGAAGTCACCGGCGATTCTCCCTCGTGGAAAGTCTTTGATTATCATGATGAGAGTCGCATTTTCCTGTATAGTGATTCTGATGAAGAAACAATAATTATTTCGTTAAAGTCAGGGAAATACGATCAGGAAATTTTCATTAAAGCTCCTCCCTCAGGCAATGTGGAGGTTCTGAAGTATCCCATGGATATAATTTTGATGTATTATGTCAGTATGAAATTCTCCCTGCTGATTGTACATGCCAGTGGTTTTTCAATAAGGAATTGCGGACATGTATGTATTGGAAAATCAGGTATGGGCAAGAGTACTTTGTATAATCTTGCAGCACAGGCTGGTGGTTCAATTGTGCAAGATGATCGCCTGATCCTTCGCCAAACCAGACAAGGCTGGTTCATGTATCCCTTGCCATTGAGTGAAAAAGACCATCCGGTTAGAGAAAAAATATGCAGGCTGAATTCCTTGTTCCACGGGCCAAGGAATCTGGCAATCCCCCTGACCGGAACAGTGAGACTGAATCAGTTTTTACCTCATATTGTACATTTCCCTAACTGGAAAGGAAACTATTTAAATCAGCTTAATCTTGTAGGAGATTTGCTCAAAACTATACGAATATTTCAATTTTTCTTTATCCCTGACATAACAGCAATTCAGTATCTTCAAAATGGAAAAGACCCCGGAAAGTCTCATTATATTCCTCCTGAAAAACCACTGCCATCTACAATTAAAGGCTTCAGGCAGAAGCATGATACATTCTATCTACCCGGGTGACTTAATTAAGATCAGCCCATTAGAAAATGACCTGAAGATTGGACAAATTTATCTTTATCAAAGCTCTGACAAACTTATTATTCACAGACTTATGGAGTTGAACCAATCACAAAGTTCAATTATCATCACAAAAGGAGATAATAATATAATTGCAGACCCTCCGGTCAATCGGGACCAAATTCTGGGACAAGTCAGATTATTAAAAAAATCACCCGGGCATCGTCTTTTTAAAACATGGCATATTTTTCTAAAAACACTAAGGCAATAAATATAGGCTGGGTCTTCTCGGTTCACACAGGATGGTTTAGCTTTCTCAGCATGGCATCCATTATGACTGGCTTCGAATCAATCCTGATTTTATCCCTGTTAGCTTCGAATTATTCCAGGAGCATACTGATTGTTGCAATGATAGTTCTTATCCGCATATTGAAGTTTGTCTCACCATTTACCACCCTGGATTTTCAAAACCGGATAGACCAAGCCTTTGATTATCACTTCTTTGATCTTAGCAAATCTTGGTCGCTTCTTAAAATAAGGAAACCAGAATTTTATCACAAATTTTCCAAAGCCCTTCAACAAAGTGAAATCTTTACTCATCAAATTCTTTACGGTCTGCTTCCGGGTATAACCCAATCCGTCACCATGTTCACGCTGCTTCTTTGGTTTTCTCACAAGAATACAAACTTCACACTATTGTTACCTGCTATCGTAGGACTTGAGATAATATCTTTATTGATTAAATCAGGAAAAACTCATGAACACTCAGTCCAGAACCTTGAACTTTTCAGAGAGTATTCTTATCTTAAGTACCAGCTGGTTTCTCATAGAAGCCTGAGAGAATTTCAAGCATATGGAACAATTAATTCCCTAAAGATCAGCTGCCTGGAAAAACTCAGAGAATTTCAAAAAACAAAATTGGATTTACTACGGAGTAATTCCCTCGTCACTATTACAGTACGCACAATTCAATTTATCGGGATTCTTTTCTATTTCAAATCCGGTGGACACAACATACACATCAAAGAATTCAGTATTGAAGAACTAGGATTGGCATATGCAATCTTCAGAGTGTTTTCTTCAGGAGCAAAAATGGCTGGCCTTGCAGGTCACATTGCAGCTATCAGATTATCTGCCAGAGAAATTAACAATCTGGCTGGAGAATTTGAGTCTCAAATGGAAGGCAGCTCACTTTGCAGTCAACTTATAGCTGATTTCTATTCAAGTCATAAAAAGAACATAATTTGTCTCAGTGGAGATAATGGATCAGGTAAATCAAGTCTTATTCTGGAACTTATCGATCACCGACAAAAATTTAGCTCTCTGCAAACAGGCATCCTGTTTCAGGATTTTACCCTTTTTCAGGGTAGCATACTGAACAATATTTTATTATTCAGTATGCCACCAGATAAGCACGATCAACTAAACCATGCTTTAGAATCTTCCGGATTTTATGAATGCATGCAAAAATATGGCTGGAATCTCGAAACAAGGATAGGCGAAGAATTCTCAAAAGGTCGTGGAATAAGTATGGGTGAGTGGCAAAAACTAGCTCTGGCCCGTGCTATTTATCATGGGCAAGACCTGCTCGTCCTTGATGAACCAGAGACTTTTCTGGATATTAAAAGTCGACAAAAGCTTCTGCGTTTTATAGCAAAATCAAACATCCCAACCATAATTCTCATTTCACATGCAAACGAATTCAAGCAACTTGCTCATGAGTCCATTAAACTGTAAAGGCATAATTCTGGAATGGATGCTACGGGCTTTTCACCCTGAAGCTTCACGCATAAATTCGGCAGGTTTATCAGGCAAGGACTGGGTATTGCTAGTTAAAAAAGCTCAAAAAACCGGATTGAACAGTAGATTGATTGAGATGCTGAACACAAGCAATCATTCCGGAAATATCCCGCCACAAATACTATCATCACTAACCACAGCACGTATCCTGGCTATCCAGAGAAATCTCATGCTTCTTGATGAATATCGCATTATAAGTGAAAAATTGAACAATCACGACTTGCCTCATCAGTCAATAAAAGGACTCTGGATTCTGCAACACCCTGAGTTGCAGGGAATGTCAAGAATAACCAGCGATATTGATCTGTTGATTCCACCAGAGAATATCGGAAAGACAATTGATATTATCAGAATGCTTGGTTACCAGCAAAATCCAATCAGATCACGATTTGACTCAGCACTTAACTTGCAAACTGGTCATCATCTGACACCATTCCGTAATAATAATATTTCTCTTGAAATACACTACAGAGCCCTGCCAGGATCAAGTGAAATATACAACAATGAACTGGTACAAATGTCAAG